>CAZXNP010000115.1:0-6626 GCA_964642035.1 uncultured Anaerolineales bacterium
TCCCCCGGCCTGATCGCCGTAGGCGAGGCTGGTCAACAACCTACCCCTTTTAAGTCTTCCCTTTCCGCCTTTCTTAACGGCCCGCGGCCCCCAAGCCGGGCATTCTGGGTACGGTTGGCCGCGAGCGGGCCTTCCGGAGGCGCAACCTCAGCGTCTCATCGCGTCCCGGGAGGAACGACCCGATCGTGGTTGCGGGGTCCGCCGTATGGCGGGCCCCGCCTCATACGTTGGGGCAGAGGCCGGGACCGAGGGGCTCCCCCCGGCGACGCTCCCCCCAGCCTGCAATCGATCGGCCACTAGCTGGGCCAAGTCGGCGCCGATGCTGAGGGACGCCGTGGCGGCCGGCGATGGCGCGTTCAGCACGTGGAGGCTGGCCTCGCCCTCCGCGATCCGGAAGTCGTCCACCAACGCCCCATCCGGGGTCAGGGCCTGGGCCCGGATGCCCGTCCCGGCCGGCACCAGGTCGCGGGCCTGCACCGCCGGCACGATGCGCCGCAGCGCCCTTGCCATGGCCCGGCGGCTCAAGGACCTATAGATCTCCACTACTCCAGTACGCCAGTACCGCGCCACCAGGCGCCAATAACCGCCGTAGGTGACCAGGTCGGCCGCATCCCGGGCCGACCACCTGCCTCGGCCATAGCCACCGCGATGAAACGCCGGCAGCGCATTTGGGCCGACATCTACTCCGCCGTCCAGGCGCCGGGTGAAGTGGACGCCGAGGAAGGGGAACCGGGGATCCGGGACCGGATACAGCAGATTGCGCACCAGATGGCGCCGTTGGGGGCGTAGAGCGAAGTACTCACCCAAGAAGGGCGCAATTCGCAGCCCGGGCTCCACACCGCACTTCCGGGCCAGGCGGTCGGACTGGAGTCCGGCGCAGTTCACCAGGAATCCCGCCCGCACCGGGCCCCGGTCGGTGTCGACCACCAAGCCCTGGTTCACGTGACTGAGGCCCCGTACCCGACACCTGGTGCGGACCTGGCCGCCGCGGCGTACGAGCTCCTCGGCCATTGCCCGGGCCACGGCGCGATAATCCACGATGCCCGTCTCGGGCACCCAAATGCCCTCCACCCCCCGGGCGTGGGGCTCCCGGCGGCGGATGCCTTCGGGACCAAGGCGCTCCAGGCCGGCCAGGCCGTTGGCCCGGCCCCGAGCCTCGAGGTCGTCGAGGCGGGGCAAGTCCGCCGCCGTGGTGGCCACGACGAGCTTGCCGCAGCGATCGTAGGCCACGCCATGGTCGGCGCAGAAACCATAGAGAGCCCGGCGCCCGGCCACGCAGTTGGCGGCCTTCCGGGTCCCCGGCCTGTAGTACAGTCCGGAGTGGACGACTCCGCTGTTGTGGCCCGTCTGGTGAGCGGCGATCTTCTCTTCCGCCTCCAGGACCAGCACCGACAACCCTCGCTCCTCCAGGGCCAGGGCCGTGGCCAGCCCGACGATGCCGCCCCCCGCCACGGCCACCGTCTGCCCCACTATCGGCCACCCCACCCGTTTGTCCTGCACGGTAGAGAAAAGGCAACCCGGCGGTAGATGTCCGCCAGGGCGGAGGCGTCGGGGGCTGAGAAGAAGTCGCCCGGCCCCGTGGCCATGGCCCTGAGGGCCTCCTCCTCGACTTGGTCGCCGACACCGATGGTGAACACCCGAATCGCGTCGGCCCGGGCCGCGGCCGCCGCTGCAACGGCCGCCGCCACGGGCACCGGGTTGGCTCGGCCGTCGGTGAGCACCACCATGGCCCGGGTATGATCGGGGCGCTGATAGGGACCGATCAGCTCCCCATGGGCCACCGCCACCCCAACATCGAGGCGAGTGGTCCGCGCCACCTCCACCGCGGCCAGGGCGGCGGCCATCCTCCCCCTGTCGGTCGTGAGGTGCTGGGTGACCCGCGCGCTGGCGTTGAACACCACCAGGCCCGCCTGGTCCTCCGGCGCCAGCAGGGCCAGAAAACGGCCCACGGCCTCCCGGGCCATGTCGATCTTGCGGCGGCCGCTGGTATCGATTTGGAGCATGCTCGTGGAAGCGTCGAAGACCAAGACCACGTCGGTGTGCACCGCGCCACCTCGGCATTGGCCGCCGAGCACCACCGGGAGGTAGATCGGGCCTGGCGACGGCGTGGCCGTGGCCGTGGATGTGGCCGTTGGGGCCACGGCCGTTGGGGTAGTGGTTGCCGACGACGTTGCCGTGGGGCTTGGCGGCGCGGCAAGCACGAAGGCGCTACCGCACACGGCGGCCGATGCCGCAGGGCCCAGGGGCCCGATGGCTTCCAATGTGGCGGCGCCGGGGCGCATCGAGTCGAAGCTCAGGGTGACCAGCATGGAACTCGCCTGGTTGACCGTGAACCAGGTGCCCCCGGGGAAGAGGCCACCCCCCGGGGCCGGCGCCGGACCGGGCAGGCGGCTGAGGGTGCAGGACGATAGGCCAGGAATGCGGGCCAGCCGCACGGCCCGGGCGGTGCGGGGATTGATGCGCACGAGGGTGTCGTTTGGGGCCCCGACCAGGGCGATGAACTCCCCGGACACGGGGTCCCACTGGAGGCTCACGCCGGAGTAGGAAACTCCGAGCATGTCCGTCACCGGCCCCACCCGCCGGGCTACGCCGGAGGCCACGTCAATGGTGAATAGGTTGGCCGTGGCCTCCAGCACGTACAGGGTGCTGCCATCGGGGCCGAAGGCCACCCCGCGGCCGGCGAAGAGCCGCGACGAGGCCACGACCTTCGTGGCCGCGCCGGTGTCCAGGTCGATGGCCGCCACGAAATCCCGACGGGAGGCGCCGTCGGTGAGGAGACCGAAGACGGTGCCCGCCTCGAACACGGTTCCGTCCGGGGCTGTCACCGGACCCCGAGCGGCGGCCAGGCCGGAGGCCGTCACCCGGAATCCCGAGTCCCCCAAACGGCTGGCGGCCCCAGTGGCGGTGTCGATCCGAAGGGTCGCCGAGTTCGAATTGTCCTGGGCGTAAAGGATCCACCCTCGGCCTCCGGCGACAGGGACCTGGGTAAAGGCCGAGGCCGCGGACCTGGCTGCCCCAGTGGCCACGGCCAGCCCAGCGGCCATGGACACGACGACGGCGGCCCCTGCCGCGGCGCCGGCCACCCGAGGCAATCGCCGATCCATGGGTGCCCCTAGCGGCGCGCGCCGGTTACTGGGCCGCCACGAACTCGGCGAACGCGCTTGAGAAAATCGCCCCGTCGACCACGTAACCCCGGCGCTCCAGGGCCTCGAGGGCCTCCTTGGCCGACACCGTCTCGTGACCCGGCTTGTATGCCCCCCGCTCCAGGCGCACCAGCACATCCCGCTCCTCGGGGGGCAGTTTGCGCCATGCGTCAGCAAAGAGGCTGCTCGTGCGCATTCGAAACTCCTTGCGCACCTCTGCCATCTGGGCCTCGGAGATTCGGTTCTCCCCTCCGGCGTGCAGATAGACGATCGCCGCCGCCAGCTGCACGTAGAAGGGGAATCGCCCCGCCAAGTCGTAGAGCTCGTCTTGGACCGCCGTGAAGTCGAAGTCCGTGATCTCGGACTTCTCCTTGATGAACAACTCAACCGTGGCCTTCGAGAAGGAGCCCAGGTACTCGCTTCGCACGAGGTTGAAGAACGCCGGCGCAGCCTCGTTCTCGCCTCGATATTGGGATAGGTCCACCCGGGAGCTGGCGACCACCGACAGATCGTACTCGGCCACGACGACCTCGAACCACTGCCAGAAGTCTTCCCCCAAGCCAGCGAGGAGCTCCACCTCGTCCAGGAGGAGCACCAGGCGCCGCCCGCGGTCTCGCAGGCCCTCGAGGTAGCCCTCCATCCAGACGTGGTCCCGGGCGGAGCCATCCCGCACGACGGCATCGGGATCGGCCCGGCGCACGGCCAAGCCGACCCGCCGGAAGAAGGCCGCGCGGCTTTCCGAAGCAAGCTGGGAGCTGATGAAGGCGAAGGCCAAAGCGCCGTCCTCGGCCGGAGTCAGGTGCCGGGCCCGGACGTCCTCGTTGAGGAGCTGGTACAAGACCGACGTGTTGCCGCACCGGTGCTCGCCCACCACCGACACCGGCTGCATCGCCAGTATGTGCTCATACAGCTGCGCCAGAAGCTTCTCGCGGCCGTAGAAATCGGCCGGGTTCTTGATGGGCTTGCCGAGCACAAAAGCCGTGCGCGCCACCACCGGCGCCTCCCCCATGTCCCTCCTCCTGATTCTCGTCGCATCGCCGCCCAGGTCTTGACGGGCGCCCCGGGCGGCGACCACGATAGTCGCGCCAGGCGTCCGCCCGCGGCCGGCGCCGGCGGCCCCTGGCCGCGGCTAGACTACCCGATTCCAGGCAAAAGGACGAATTCATGCTCCAGCACCACGACGCCATCGTGATCGGCTCCGGGCAGGCGGGCAACCCGCTGGCCCACAATCTCGCCGATAAGGGCTGGGGCGTGGCCTTGATCGAGCGGGAGCACCTGGGGGGCTCCTGCATCAACTACGGCTGTACCCCCACCAAGGTCATGGTGTCCGCGGCCCGGGTCGCCCACGTGGCCCGCAACGCCCGGCGATTTGGAGTCGCCACGGGGGAGATGACCGTGGACCTGGCAGCAATTGTGGCGCGGAAGAACAACCTGGTGACGCAATGGCGCGCCGGCCAGGAGAGCCACGCCGCCAACCGGGCTACGTTGCGCCTGGTGCGGGGCGAGGCCCGCTTCACTAGCCCCCGAACGGTGACGGTCGGCGACGAAGAGCTGACCGCCGAACGCATCTTCATCAATACCGGCTCCAACCCCCGAGTTCTACCCATTGAGGGCATCGACTCGGTACCTTGTTTCACCAACCGCAACATAATGGACCTGGAAGCAGTGCCAGAGCACCTGGTGATAATCGGTGCCAGCTACATCGGCCTCGAGTTCGGCCAGATGTTCAGGCGCTTTGGCAGCGCCGTGTCGGTGATCGAGTTCATGGGGCAGATCGTGCCGCGGGAAGATGCCGACGTGGCCGAAGCCCTCCAGGAGATCCTGGAAGGGGAGGGCATCGCCTTTCACCTGGGGGCCGAGGCCCGCCTCGTCGCCGCCGACGGAAACGGCGTGGCGGTGACCCTCCGGGACCGCTCCACTGGCGACGAGACCGTGGTCAGGGGCTCTCACCTGCTCGTCGCGGCCGGCCGCAAGCCTAACACCGCGGCCCTGGATCCGGAGGCGGCGGGCATCGAGACCAATCGCGGCTGGATCGTCGTCAACGATCGCCTGGAGACAAGCGTCCCCGGCATATGGGCCCTGGGCGACGTCACCGGCGGCCCGGCCTTCACTCATATCAGCTACAACGACTTCCAGATCGTCTTCCACAATCTATTCCACGAGGACAAGCTATCCACCGCTGGCCGCCTGGTGCCCTACGCGCTGTTCACCGACCCCGAGCTCGGTCGCGTGGGCATCACCGAGCAGGGCGCCCGCGACTCCGGCCGGCCCTACAAGGTGGCCAAGATCCCGATGGCCTGGGTGGCCCGGGCTGTTGAGTCCGGCGAAACGGCGGGCCTCATGAAGGTGATCATAGACGGGGAGTCAGACCGCATCCTTGGCGCAGCGATCCTGGGCGCCGGCGGAAGCGATCTGGTGCAGAACCTAATGGGCTTGATGATGGCCGGCGCGCCCTGGACCCTGTACCGCCAGGCCATGTTCATACATCCCACGTACACCGAGGGCTTCTTCACCCTGTTCGACAACGTCGAGGCGGTGACCCCCGCCGCGTAACCCGGCCGCCCGGGGCGTAAGGACCCATGGGCACCGCCCCTTCGCATGGTTCTCTCAGGTTTGCGGCGGCCCACGCGTGTAGAATCTAGGAGGCCGGCCCCCTAGGGCCATCGCCCGCACTCCACGCCGACACCACAGGACCTCGACGCCATGGGACCAAGAAATAGAACCGCTCCTGACCACCGGCTCCGTCGCAGCGCCGCCGTGGCCATCGGGCGCCGCGGCGCGCCGTTGGCCCTGGCTGCATTCTTGGCGGCCCTGGCAGTGGCCACCGTCCGGGCCCAGGGCCCCGGAGTGCCGGCCGGTCTCCTGGACTCCAGCGGCGTTGTGGAGGTGTCCGCCGTGCCCGCCCAGGGCCGGGTTGCCCCTGGGGCCCAGGTGCCCGTCGCCGTCGTCTTCGACCTCCAGCCCGGATGGCATATCCAGACCAACGACCCGGTGGTGCCCCCTGAGCTCGGCGACGCCAGCTACTACATCAAGACCGAGATAGTGCCGGGCGCGACCGGGGGCGCCCTGCGGCCCCACACCGACCTGGTGCAGTGGCCGCCGATTCACATGGCCGAGGTGGCCTTCTTGGGGAGCCCAGTGGAGTTCGGCGTCTTCGATGGCAAGGCGCTGGCCTACGTACCCGTGACCGTGGACCGGTCCGCCGCGTCTGGGACCGCGACCCTCGACCTGGCCGTGACGTACCAGGCCTGCGACGACATCCAGTGCCTCGCCCCCGTCATCGGGGAGCCCCTGCAGACCGCCATCACCATCGCCGCCAGCGATGACCTGGCGGCGGCCCCCAGTGGCGACGCCGATCTCACCCTCTTCTCCGACTTCGACCCGGCGGTGTGGGAGAAGGCGGCGGAGGCCCCCGAGCTCGGCGCCCTTTACCTCTTCCGGTGGCAGCTCGACATCGGCTGGGCCTGCACGCCGCGAAGTTCA
>CAZXNP010000116.1:0-6602 GCA_964642035.1 uncultured Anaerolineales bacterium
CGCCGCTGCCCGGTGCCCCAGCGCCGGCCGCCCGCGCCACGGGGCGCCCGTGGGCCGCCAGAAGGGTCACAACCACTACCCCAAAGCCAAGGGCCACGGCGTACAGAGGCACCCCGGCCCTGGGAGCGATGACGCTGACCGAGGGCCCGGCGGATCTCACACTAGGGCCTCCAGGGCCGCCGCCAAGCTCTCGGCGGGCGACACCTTGTAGTCGGCGGCAATGATGGTGCCGTCCTCGCCAATAACGAATTGGGACCGCTGGATGCCCTCATACTGCCGACCGTACATCTTCTTCTCGCCCCACACGCCAAACTGCGCGGCAACGGCATGATCCTGGTCGGACAACAGAGGGAAGTTCAGCCCTTCCTTGGCCCGAAACTTCGCCAGGTCCGCCACGGAATCGGGGCTGACTCCGAGGACAACAGCCCCCCGGGCCTCCAGGTCAGCCCTGGCGTCCCGAAAGTGCTGTGCCTGGACCGTACACCCGGAGGTCATGGCCTTGGGGTAGAAGTAGAGCACCACCTTGCGGCCCCGGAAGTCCGATAGGGCCACGGGTTTGCCATCGTCCGCGACCAATTCGAAGTCCGGCGCCACGCTGCCGGGAGCCGGTACTCCAGGGGGGAGATTGCCCGTCATTGGACTCGTCCTCCTCATGTTGGACCGCAGGGCCTCGGACCAGGGGAGTGCTGATCTCGGGGACGGCCCATTGTCATGATTATAGAGCCCTCGGGCCGAGGGCACCCTGGGCAGCGGCCGGGGCGGGGGCTACCCTTGCGTGGTTGTACCATATCCCCGGCGGTCGCCCCCCTCACCTCTCCGGTCGCCGGGAGCCGCCACCGTCCCAAGGAGTCCCCATGGCGATCGCCGCCTGGCGCCTTTTCCCTGCCCTGGTCATTCTTGCCGTCGTCGGCGCGGCCCCCATCGAGATTGGCGCCGACTCCGCGTCCCCCTCGGCCCCTGGGTCCGGGGGTAGGGCGCCGGCCCGGGCCTCGCCCGAGAGGGTGGTCCTCGATCTCAGGGCTGTACCGCTGGATCGACGCGAGGCCCTGGCGGCGGCGCTGCCGGAGTGGGAAGAGGCCATTGCCGCGGGCTCGTCGGAGGTGACGGTGGCCCGGGGCGACGCCCAGCGCCTCGAGGCGGCTGGCTTCGCCGTTGCCGCCCGCCCAGCCCCATCGGCGCCGACGGCCTGGCCGCAGTGCTATCGCACCCTTGAGCAGACGTACACCTGGGCGGCGGCCTACGCCAAGGAGCACGCCGACCTCGTCACCCTCCTCGACATCGGCGACAGCTACTGCAAGGGGAAGGGTGGCTGCCGCACACCCCGTGGGGACCGGATTCCCGGCGCCGACATCCTGGTGGCCAAGGTGACGGCGGCACCCGACTCCCCTGGGCCAACGGGGCGCCTGTGGATCGACGGCGGCCTGCACAGCCGCGAGCTGCCCACCACCGAGGTGGTGTCGGCTTTCCTGGAGCATGTTGTGGCGGGCTACGGCACGAACGCCCAAATCACGTATCTCCTGGACCATCGCGCCCTGTTTGTGGGCCTGGCCAGCAATCCCGATGGCCGACAGCTCGTGGAGCTGGGCACCCGTCCGCCCTACGGCGGCACGCCCTGGTACTGGCGCAAGAACGGCCACCAGGACCGGAGCCCGTGCCAATGGCCACCCGTCGGCGGCAACCACTTCGGCGTGGACTTGAACCGCAATCACGCCTTCAAGTGGACAGCCCCGGGCCACAGCACGAATCCCTGCGACGAGACCTTCCGGGGTCGATCCCCCGCCTCCGAGCCCGCGACGGCCGCTTACGAGGCCTTCGTCCGCAGCATCATTCCGGACCAGCGGGGCCCGGGCGACGGCGACGCCGCCCCCCGGGACACCACCGGCATGCTCATCAACTTCCACAACGCCACCAACCCCGGCACCGTCCTGGTGCCATGGGGCTGGACCACCCGCCGATCGCCCAATGATCACGACCTGACGGCCATCGCCACCCGCATGATCCGGGACAACGGCTATGACTGGCGCCATGCCCTCTACCCTGTCAGCGGCAACACCCGGGACTGGGGCTACGGCGAACTCGGCATCCCGGCCTACGTGGTGGAGCTGGTGGGCAACGACTTCTTCACCCCCTGCCCATCGCTACCGGGGGTGATTGCCGGTCAGATCGCGCCCCTGGAGATGGCCCTCGACATCAGCGAGGCCCCCTATGGCCGTATCAACGGCCCGGAGGCAACGGCCTTCGACTCAACGCGGCAGCCAGGAGCCTTGGCTCCCGTCTTGGCGGCCCACTTCAGCGAGCAGTTCGCCGGCCTAGGGGTGGTGGCCGGCGCGGAGGTGACCCTGGCCCGGGTCGGCGGCGGCCCCGTCGGCGGTTACGCCAGCCCGAGGGATACCCCGGGGGCGGGCCTGGCCATGCAGCCAGTGGATGGCGCCTTCGACAGCTGGCAGGAGGACGCCACCCTGGATCTGGCGACCGTCGATCTCCCGCCCGGGCGCTACTACGCCGTCGTGCGGGGCCGCGACGCCAAGGGCTTCTGGGGCCCGGGCCGGGCCCAGTTCGTCGACGTCGACGCCGTGGCGCCGGAGGTCGTCGTGGCGAAGACGGCCCCGGCGGAGGTGCGGGCCGGCGAGGTGCTGGGCTACACCCTGGCGATGTCCGTGACGCGGGGTGCCGTATCCGAGGCCCGGCTGGCGGATCGCCTGCCCAGCGGCGTGAACTTCGTCGCCGCCTCGGACAACGGCGCCCTGACCAACGGCATCGTCACCTGGCGCCTCGGGGCCATGGCCGCGGACGGGGCATCCAGCGCCCGAGTCACCCTGCGGGTACGGGTGCCTGTGACCGCCGCCGCGGGGATCCTGGTCAATGCCGAGTACATGGCAACGTGGGGGCCGCCCGGCGGCCTCGAGGTCTCCGGCCCGCCAGCCGAAACTCGCGTGCTGCCGACTCCGAAGCGCCTTTACCTCCCAAGGACGATGGCGAGAGCCCGTGGGGCCGAGGTGTCACGAATCGCCGCCGTGGGTGTTGAATCTAGGAACCCAGCCGAAGAGCCCCTTCGGCATTCGGGCCGGGCTGCCTCTCAGGTGTTTGGTGTCCCTGGGAGTGGGTTGGTCCGAGGGAGGAACTAGTCGATGCGAAGGTTAGTGGCTTTCACCGTTGCCGCCCTGGGGCTGGCCGCCATTGCGGCGCCCCTGGCCGAGGCCGGGCGCCCGAACATGACCCCGGGCAGCGAGGAGACATCCCCATGCTCCAGCCTCGACCCCGACACCGGCCAGCCCCTGTCGGCCCGAGAAGTCCTGCCCCCCGAGATCCGTCTCTGCGAGACGGCCGTTGTTTCCACCACGGTGCGGGTCTCGTGCGGCGAGATTGCCCTTCACGTGGTCCTCAATGTCGACCGCTCGGGCTCCATGGTGGGCCAGGCCTGGACCGAAGCCGTGAATGCCGCCACCGCCCTGATCCAGGCCCTGGACCTGGATAGCCACCCTCTGACGGAAGTGGCCCTGGTCACCCACGGCATCAACGCCAATCGCGACGTGCGCCTCACCAACCAGGGGAATCGGGTCATTGGCCGGCTCCGGGGCTTGAGCCCTGGCGGCGAGGACAACCTGCCGGCGGCCATCGACCTCTCCCGGACGGAGCTCATTCAAGGCCGGCCCCGGGGCCGCGACGAGGCCCAGCCCTTCGACGCCATGGTCATCCTGTCCGACGGTGGCCAGACCTTCCCACCGAGCAACGCCGTACGAGCGGCCGGCCGGGCCAAGGCGGCGGGCATCCTGGTCGTTGCTGTGTGCACCGAGAACGCCTCTAGCGCGTGCCCCCAGGTGCGGCAGATGGCTTCGGGGACCCAGTACTACTTCCAGACCAGGGGCACCTCCGGCCTGACCCGGGTCTTCAGGGAGATCGCCGACGACCTCAGGGACATCAACCTGCGTCAGATGACTGTGTCCGAAGCGCTGCCCCAGGGCCTCGACCTGGTGCCCGACTCGGCGGCGCCGCCCCCCCAACTGGACCCCACCGGTCGGACCCTCAGCTGGCAATTCCGCTTCGTGCCGCGTGCCGGTGTCACCTACACCTACGCCGTGACGCCGTCAGAGGTCACCACCTACTCCCTGGCCATCTCCACGGTCACGTTCCAGGACAGCCAGGACCGCTCGGGCCTGGCACTGGTACCCACGGCCGTGCTCACCGTCACCGACAATTGCGCGGTCCCCACAGCCACCCCCACTTTGGGGCCGTCCGCCACGCCGTCGCCGACGCCGGTGCCCAGTGCCACCGCCACCCCCACGCCCATTCCGGGAGTCGCGTACCTGCCCATCCTGGGCTTCGGCCGGTGCCTGGAGCGGCCTCGGCCCCTAGATGTCGTCCTTGCCATCGACGCCTCCACGAGCATGCGGGGTGCCACCTCCGCCGGCCGCAGCAAACTCGAGGCCGCCAAGGAGGGGGCCCGGCACTTCGTCGACTTGATGGCCGATGGCGAGCGCACTGCCGTGGTGGCCTTCAACTCCACCGCCAACCTGCGACGGTCCTTGACCGACGACAAGGACGCCCTGCGGGCGGCTATCGACGGCATCGTCATGAGCCCGGGCACCCGCATCGACCGGGCCCTCGCCGAGGCGGCCGGGGAACTCCTGGGCCCGGCGCAGCAGCCGGGGGCCAGCCCCGTCATCGTCCTCCTCACCGACGGCCAGCCCACGGGCACGACCCCGGAGGCGGTGTTGGCGGCGGCCCAGGAGGCCCGGGGCGCCGGCATCACGGTGTTCACCATAGGCCTGGGCGCCGACGTCGATTCGGCCCTCCTCGTCGAAGTTGCCGGCTCCGCCGACAGGTACTTCTTCGCCCCCGACGGCGAGGACTTGGCGCGCATTTATGCCGCCGTGCGGGAGAAGCTCCCTTGCGACCCTGGCTTCGGGCCTGCCAGACTGTTTTCTGCCCGCGGGCCCGCCGGACTCCTAGGAGCGCCGACTGCTCCACCCCTCGGCTCCCAACAGGGGCACGAACCGCACCTCCCCTAGGCTCTCGCGGCGCCATCGGTCGGGACCGCGTCGCCTGATCCTCACGAGCTCCTGGAGGCGAGGGGAAGAGCCGATGGGAATGACCAGGCGGCCACCGACGCCCAGCTGCTCCAGCAGCGCTTGGGGAGCCTCGGGACCTCCGGCGGCCACCACCACGGCGTCGAAGGGCGCCTGTTCCTGCCACCCCAAGGTGCCGTCGCCGTGGCGCACGTGGACGTTGTCGTAACCCAGTTTCACCAAGCGCCGCCGGGCGGCGGTGGCCAGGGACTCGATACGCTCAATGGTGAAGACCTCGGCGGCAACCAGGCTGAGCACCGCCGCCGCGTAACCAGAGCCGGTGCCGACCTCCAGGACCCGGTCCGAGGGCTGTACCTCGAGGGCCTCGAGCATCAGGGCCACCATGTATGGCTGCGAGATGGTCTGGCCGGCGTCGATGGGCAGCGGGGCGTCATCGTAGGCGTACTCGGCCAAGGCCGGGTCAACGAAGGCCTCCCGCGGCACCATGGCCATGGCCGTCAGCACCGCCCCGTCGGCGATTCCCCGGGCCGCGAGCTGGTTCTCGACCATGCGGCGCCGGGCCTCGGCCGCCCCGGACACCGCCCCTACCTCCCCGGCGCCTTGGCCGCGGGCGATCTCCCGCCCCGTCGAGAACCCCTCGGCGCCGCCTCCGGCGAGGCCAAACCCTCGCGGACGAGCGCCGCCAGGGCCCACCGCAGCACCTCGGCCTCGGGAGGGGCGGTGTCAACCGCAATCGTATCCCGAGCAGTGTCGTGTCCGGGGGCCTCCCATCGAGCCGCCACAAGGTCGTAGACCCCCTCGTCGGCATCGGACCAGCCGGGGGGCCTTGCCGCCAGGCGCCGCCGGATCGTGGCCTCCGGCGCCGTGGCGACGAGGAGCCTCGCCGGCACCCCCAGGGTGGTGGCCCGGTCAAGAAAGGCCCGGCGCCGGGATTCGGACCGAAAGGTACCGTCGACCACAACCCGCCCGCCACTGGACACCACCTCGGCCGCCCGCTCCAGGCAGGCGCCGTAGGTGCGATCGTCCCAGTCGGCGGTGTAGAGCCAGTCGCCGCCCACATCGCCCCGGCCGATGCCCGCCAGCCCCTTGCGCACTCGATCCGTCGAGATGAGGGTGAGATCGGCGGCGGCAGCCAGTCCTCGGGCCACGGTGGACTTGCCGGAGCCCGGTAAGCCGCCCACGAGAAGCATGCAGGGCCGCCGCCCTGGCCTCTCCAGGAAGCCGATGGCCAGGAGCAAGTGGGCCTCCGCCTCCCTGCGGGCGGCCCCCCTTTCCGCCTGACCCACACCTTCCTCCTGGAGCCGCAAGCAGGCCACCTTGCTCCGGACCGTGGCCCGGTAGGCCTCGTATAGCGCCACGAGCTCCCGGCCGTCTGGATCCCGGGCCGCCTGGAAATACGCGTTCACAAAGGCGGCCGCCAGGTCCCGGCGGCCGCGATACTCGAGGTCCATGGCCACGAATGACACCTCCGACACGCGCGCCCACTCGCGGCACCGCCATACATCGCTGCCGCGTGTGTCACCACGTTTTCCAGATTGAGAGGAGTTCTTCCATTGGATCATTTTGCTCGCGGAG
>CAZXNP010000117.1:0-6596 GCA_964642035.1 uncultured Anaerolineales bacterium
CCGGGCCGACGGGGGCGATGGGGGCGGTGGCGGCGGGATCCGGGGCCGTCGGGCAGCCGGCGCCGACGGCCAGGAAGCCGCGGTGCCCTGGGGCGGCCGCGTCCTCGGCCCAGCCGCCGGTGGTCGCCACCCCGACGAGCCGCGGCGCCCGTGGGTCCGCGGTGTCGTACACCGCCACCCGGCCCCTGGCCGGGCCGAAGTCGTTGCCCGACTGGCGACCGGCCAAGAAGGTGAGGTCCCCGGCGGCGGCGATCCGCTGGGCGTGGAAGCCTGCCGCCACGGCCGCCAGGGTGACGGGGCGCGCCGGATCGGCCACGTCGATGACCGCCAGCCCGGAATCCCCGGCGGCCACCATGGCCACCTGGGGTCCCGCCCCGCCATCGCCGGCCAGGACAACGTCGTAGGCGGCCTCCCAGCTGGGCACCTCGTGGGCGATACGGGGCGCCGCGGGGTCGGCGACGTCGAGGACCGTCAGCCCCCGGGAACCGGTGACATAGGCCGTGTCGGCGATTAGCGTCACCTCCCGAGCCCCGGGCACCGCCACCTGGGCCACCAGGGCCGGCTGGGAGCGATCGGCGACGTCCATCACCTGGAGACGGTCGGCGGCGGCCACGAACACGTGGTCTCCCCGGGCGGCAACCCCCCGGGCCACGCCGCCGGTGGCCATGGCCCCCACTTCCCTGGGGGCACCGGCGACGGCCACGTCGTAGAGGCGGAGGCCCTCGGCGGTAGTGACGAAGAGGGTGTCGCCGGCTATGGCAACGTTGTGGCCCTGGGCATCGAGGTCAAGGCGGCTAGCCTTCACCGGCCGGGTCGGGTCCCTGACGTCGATCACCTGCAGGAAGTAGTTGTACGTGGCGTAGGCCACCTCGCCGGCCACCACAAGGTCTTCCTTGGGCGAAGACGGGGGTAGCTCGGCTATCCGCCGGATGGCCCGGGGGTCGGCGATGATCGCGATGTACTCCAGGGGGAACCCGTGGCGGCCGGCCAGGAGGTAGGCGTAGGGCGGGTCGACGATGACCCGGCCGACGTTGAGATCGTAGCGGCCGATGAGGGCCGGCCGCGGCCCGTCGGTCACGTCGTAGACGGCCAGGTCTGGCCCGGCAACGAAGAGGGTGGCGCCCGCCACCGCCACATGGCGCACCGTGCCGGCCAGGGGCTCCGTGCGCCCGACCTCCACGGGCTGGGCCGGGGCGGTCAGGTCGAAGACCACCACCCGGGGGCCCATTCCCACGTAGGCGTATCGGCCGGCCACCGCCACGGCCGACGCCGGGCCTCCCACTTGGCCCACGATGGGCGAGGGCAGGTCGGCGGGTCCAGCGCGTGCACTGGCCGCCAGGGCGGTGGCTGAGACAAAGGCGGCGGCGGCTCCCCATTCCCTGAGGTGTGACATGGCGTCCTCCCGATGGGGGCTTGGCGGCACGGCACCGGCTGCTGGATCAAAGCAGGTCCCAAGGATCACTACGTGCCGCGGCGGCGAGGTGTGACTCGCTGATGAAGTGTGGACTCGCCCGTGGTGGGCCCAGTCCGTTGCCGCCGCCCTCGCCACCATGTTATACTGGTTCGCGGGCGCATTGCAGCGACCGGCACACAATTGGGCGCTCAAGGCCCGAGGGGGCGACGACAGCCGATGGACGGTGCCTGGCACGTATTCCTGCGCGACATTCTCATAATCGTGTCGGCGGCGGCGCTGCTCGTGACGTTGATCATGACGATGCTGGTGAGCTGGCAGGTGCTGCGCCTGGCCCGGGAGCTGCGGGACGAGGTTCAGCCCATTCTGGCATCCGTAAAGGACACGGCGGACACCGTGCGCCACACCGCCGACTTCGTCGGGGGAAAGGTCGTTTCCCCTGCTGCGACGGCGGTGGGATCAGCGGCTGGCGCCCGTGGGCTCATCGTCATAATGCGGGAGCTGTATCAGGTCTACGAGCGGGTGCGGCGGGGCGACGGCGCAGAAGAGGACTCATCCTAGTTGCGGCTCGATGGAGGGAGGTGCCGATGAAGAAGACCCTGCACGACTTCACGGATTTCGTCAGCGGCATCGTGGCCGGCTTGAGCCTCGGTTTCGTGGCGGCCTTGCTGCTGGCGCCCCAGGAGGGGGACGAGACCCGGGCCCGCCTCGCCGAGGGAGCCGACGACGCCCTGAGCAAGCCCAAGGGGGTGGTCGACGACCTCCAGACCCGGGTCAGCCGGGCCATCGAGGAAGGACGCCAGGCGGCCGCCGATGCCAGGGCCGAGCTGGAGGCTTCCGCCGGCTTGCGGGAGCACCCTACCGATGCCGAGGACTGACGCCGATGGCTGAGATCGTAACCATCAAGGCCGATCAAGGGGAGGTGGCAGCCCCGGATGAGGCCGTGGAGGCCTTCGACGAGGGTGCCCGGCTGTACGTGACCGGCGACAACGCCGCAGCCCTGGGTCACTTCGATCGGGCTCTGGCAATCCATGGCGACTTCGATGCCGCCCATTATCTCCGCGGCCTGGTGCTGCTCCGCTTGGGGCGCCAAGACGATGCCGTCGCGGCTCTCCAGGAGGCGGCGCGAACCTCGAGGAACGTCATTCTCCGGGGTTACGCCGAAGGCAAGCTGGCCCAGATCCTCGAGAGCAGGTCGCCGGCAACGTAGCTCCATTAGAACGTTTGTGCTATAGTTGGGGACAACGCATGAGGAGTTAGCCATGACCGTGGTCCCCCTTCTTGGTGTGCGCGACGACCCTGATTGGAGCCCCATTCCCCGTAGTGCCGAGTCCCCCAGCACCGAGGTGCCGCAAGAAGACCTCGAGTGCCTCGGCGACCGCATAGTCGAGCTCTCGGCGCGGATTCAGGTTGCCACCTACCACTTGCTGGTGATGATCCGGGAGTTCGACGAAGGCTTCGGTTGGGGGGGCGGCTTTCGCTCCTGCGCCCACTGGCTCAATTGGCGCACCGGCCTCGGCCTCGGCGCTGCTCGTGAAAAGGTGCGGGTGGCTCGCGCCCTGGCAGCGTTGCCCCTGATCTCGGCGGCCATGCGCCGTGGCGAGGTCTCCTACTCCAAGGTCAGGGCTCTCACTCGGGTGGCGACGCCGGAGAACGAAGGGCGGCTACTGGAGTTCGCCACTGCGGGCTCCGCCTCCCATGTCGAGCGCCTGATCCGCTCGTGGCGCCGGGTGGACCGCATCCAAGAAGCAGAACGAGACAGCGCCCACCGCTGGCACCGCTCCCTGGTCACCTACACCGATGCGGACGGGATGTTGGTCGTCCGGGGGCGCCTCGATCCCGAGACGGGGGCTGCCTTCGTTCGGGCCCTCGAGGCGGCTTCCGATCGCCTCTATGAGACGCGGCGCGAGGACGATGACGTGCCCTTCAGCGAGGCGCCCCTAGCCCACCGCCGTGCCGACGCCCTTGGGTTGGTGGCCGAGGCCGCTCTTGCTGCCGACCTCGATCCCGGCACCCGCGGCGACCGGTATCAAGTCGTGGTCCACGTGGAGGAGTCCGTCTTGGAAGAGCCTGCTGCCAGCGACGCCGCTATCGACGCCGCCATCGACGCCGCCCCTTCCGACGGGCTTGGCCGGCCGGGCATGGCCATGCTGGAGGACGGCGTGGCCGTCTCCGCGGCCACGTCTCGCCGCATGGCCTGCGACAGTGCCACCATCCAGATGTCCCACGGCGCCGACGGCACCATCCTGGGCGTTGGCCGGAAGACCCGCACCATCTCCCCTGCCCTGCGCCGGGCCCTCAGCTTCCGGGACCGGACGTGCCGCTTCCCTGCCTGTGGCGTCAGGGTGTGCGACGGCCATCACGTCACCCACTGGGCCGACGGCGGTGAGACCAAGCTGGACAACCTCGTGCTCCTCTGCCGCCGGCACCACGTGGCCGTCCACGAGGAGGGCTACCGGGTCGAGGTCCAAGGCGACGGCGCCGTGCGCTTCTTCCACCCTCAGGGCTGGGAGGTCGAGGAGGCGCCGCCGCTGCCTTGGCCTATCGACCAGTCGGAACACGTCCTCGACGACGTGGTGACAGCCGAGGGCGCTGAGGTCGGCCCGTGCACCGGGTCAGCCACCTGCGACAGCGCGGCCGTCGACTATGCCTGGGCCCTCGACTGGATTAGACGCCCGGAAGACGTTCCCGCGGGAACGTCGGGTGAACATAATCTCCGCGAAACTGAGGTCAGGGCCGGACGGCTTAGTCCCCTAGGGCCGCCAAGGCCAGGGGGACCATCTGGGGCAGGTCCCCAGCCATGAGGGCCCGGGGGCCGATATCCTGGGCCCCCTGCTCGCCGGCCATGCCGTGGACGAAGGTGCCCACGAGGGCGGCCTCGAAGGGGGCCAGGCCTTGGGCAAGGAAGCCCGTGATGAGGCCGGCCAGGACGTCGCCGCTGCCGGCCGTGGCCAGGGCGGCGTTGGCGAAGGGGTTGATGGCGGCCCGGCCGTCCGGGGCGGCAACGACCGTGAAGGCTCCCTTGAGCACCACGACGTGGCCCCACTCCTCGGCGGCGGACCGGGCAGTGCCCAGGCGGTCGGCATTGACGTCGGCAGCCGATGTTCCCAGCAGACGGCCCATTTCGCCGGGGTGTGGCGTGAGGACCGAGCCCGGCGCCAGGCGCCCCAGGGCCCCCTCCATCGTGGCCAAGATGTTCAGAGCGTCGGCATCCACGACCATGGCCGGCGCGGCGCCGGGGCTTCGGGCTGGGTTGTCGGTGGGGCCCGCCGGTGGGTGCGACGTCGACAGGTGGAATCCCAGGGGAGTGCCCGCCGTGCCGTCGCTGTCGTCCGTGGCCAGCAGGGCCTCCAAGAACTCGACCGCGGAGGCCTCATGGGTGAGGCCCGGACCCACCAGCACCGCCTGGTAACGTCCCCACTCCTGGTGAATGAGGACGGCGCCGCCCTTGGCCACCACCCCCAGGTCCTCGGGCAGGATGAGGAAGGTGGCTTCGGGCAGCAGGCCGGCCACCGCGTCCTGAATGCTGCCAGGCACGGCGGCGGTGACGAGGCCGCAGCCTGAACGGTACGCGGCCGCGGCGGCCAGGTAGGGGGCCCCGACGTAGTTCGTCGAGCCACCCACGATCATTGCTCGGCCGAAGGTGCCCTTGTGGCCGTCCATGGGCCGCGGAGGTAGCTTGGCGGCCATTTCCGGCACGGTGGTCACGAACAGGCGCCCCTCGGGGTCGTCGTCGGGAATGCCAATCGAATCGTGGACCAGCTCGCCCACGTAGGCCGCCGCCGGAAACAGATACTGGCCCACCTTTGGCAGGCCGAAGGTCACCGTGATGTCCGCCGGAACGGTGGTGGGGTCCACGCTGCCGTCGTCAGGGTTGAGGCCGGTGGCCATGTCCACGGCCACGATCACCGGGGGCTCGGGCGTCGACGCTGCCTCCCCCAGGGCGGCCAGGATCTTTCCCAGGCGCCCGGCGATGGGCCGTGATACCCCGGTTCCCAGCAGGCCGTCGATGACGGCATTCGCCGACTCGAGCCAGTCCATCAGGGCCTCGCCCCGTGGATCGTCGTCGGCTTGGACGAGGCTGACGTCGCGGAGAAGCAACTCCCCCACCAGCTCATCGCCGTCCATGGACCGCTTCCAGATGTAGGCGCGCACCTCAAGGCCTGCCTCGTGGAGCTCCGCTGCCGCCACCAGGGCATCGCCGCCATTGTTCCCCGGCCCGACAAGGGCCACCACCAGGCCTGAACCGTTAAGCTCGTCGTCCACCGTCCGGGCCACTGCCTCCCCGGCGCGGCGCATCATCTCCGCGTAGGTGAGGCCGCGGGCGTCGGCTTCGGCCTCGAGGTCCTTCATCTCGGCGCTGGTGACAAGTCGCATGCGCAACGATCCCATGCGGGGGGCCCGCGGGCGGACCGGGAGGGGGCGGCGATTATGCTATACTGCCGGGCCCTCGGCCAGTGCCGGCCCCCGCGCTTTTCCCCAGACCGGGGAGGCCTCATGACGAGCGCCACACGCCTCGTAGTGGTTGCGATTCTGGTGGCCGCCTTCGCCATGCGCGTCGTGGGGATCGGCCACTTTCCCCCCGGGCTGTATCACGACGAGGCCGCCAACGGCGTCGACGCTCTCCGGGTGGCGGCGGGCTGGGTGCCCCCGTGGTTGCCGGCGAACAACGGCCGCGAGCCCCTGTACGTGCTGTTGACGGCCCCCTTCGTGGCGGTTCTGGGCGCATCCCCCGTGGCTGTCAGGTTGGCGGCGGCCTTTGTGGGCACGGCGGCTGTGGCTGCCGTGTACGGCCTCGGGGCCGCCTTCCTGGGTCCACGGTGTGCCCTTGTGGCCGCGGGCCTCATGGCCGTGGCGCCATCGCCGGTGATGATGGGTCGCGTGGGCCTCCGGGCTGGAACCCTGCCCCTGTTCTTGGCCCTGGCTGGGGCGGCCGCCGTGCGGGGCTGGCGCGGCCGAGGCTTGCTGGGCGGAGGACGGTGGCAGCTGGCGGCGGGGGCCCTTTCCGGAGCCACGCTGTACACGTACACCGCCGCACGGGGTGCGCCCCTGATTCTGGCGGCGACAGCCCCTGACCTGTGCCGGGCCGCGCCCCAGTTGCGGCGTCAGGCGGCCCGGGCGGCGCGGCGAGGTGTGGCGGCGGCCGCAGTTGTGGTTTTGCCCCTGGCATTGGCGGCGGCGGGGG
>CAZXNP010000118.1:0-6591 GCA_964642035.1 uncultured Anaerolineales bacterium
GAGGGCGCTGCCGCGCCCACGCGCGCGCCTGCGCGACGGTGAGGGGGCGCCGCGCGGTGGGGCCCTCTCCGCGGCCCCCCGCCGCGGCCGGGGCGCCCCCCGCCGAAGGACCACCCCCGGCGGCCAAGGCGCCCGAGGCGGCCCCGGCGCCCCCGGATGCCGCGACGGCGAGGGCCGAGGCCCCCAGGGCCGTTCAAGTGCCGCTGCCTCGCCCCGGGGCCCTAGCCCACGCACCCACGCCGGAGGATCATGGCCCAGCCCGGAGCGGGAAATCCTCCGCAAAGCAAGCCCACAACCCAGTGAGCTTCTCGCGATTCCTCGGCACCCTACGGCGCCGCGCCAACTCGGGGGACGAGGCGGCAGCCACGGTGCTGCGCCAGGTCCTGGACGCCATGTCACGCTTCGACGCCCCGGAGCCGCCAGCCGGGACCGGGCCAGAGGCCACGTCGCCACCGCCGCCCCGGGCACCCCCGGCCCAGGGAAGCACCGACGCCGAGGAGCAAGAGGAGGACACGCCTCAGGCTACTGACTGAGATCCGGGGCGTAGATCGCCAGCAGAACCAGGATGGCGTTGTAGGTGGCGTGGGCCGCCATGGCAGTGGTGGTGTTGGCCCGGAGGCGGGCCAAGCCCAGGAGAATCCCTAGCACGAAGACCTGGACGAGGGCCGGCGACACGGTGTACTGGGTGTGAATCGCCGCGAACAAGAGGGCCGTTACCACCAGACCGAACCGCGGCTGCGCCGCGCCCCGGAACACGGCCTCCTCGCCAATGCCGGCCGACGCCACGGCCAGGACCCCTAAGATACCGGCCTCGATGTACGACGAGAACAGGGCGTCGGCAATGCGATTGACCCCGGCCAGACTTGAGGGATTGGCGGCCCGCCACCAGTGGTCCACGAGCCAGCCCGTCGCCAGGCCCAGGGCGGGGACGGCCAGCCACCACCTGACCGACACCCACCCCGTGACCCCCAGGCGGTCGAGGGCGGTGGCGACGTCGCGCCGCACGAAGACCCCAACCCCCAGGAGGGCGAACAAGAACAGGCCAATGTTCTGGGACCACAGGCCCCACAGGCCCGCCTTCTCGGCCGTGTCGTTCAGGCGACCCAAGGCCGCCTCGTCGCCGGATATCGCAGTGGCGAACACGGCGGTGAGGACCGCCACGATGACGAGGGCCAAGGCGAAGTGCAAGGCCACAAGGTGCGGCAGCGAGTCGGGATCGATGGGCATCAGGCGAGCCAATGCCCGCCGGAAGGGTCGGAACAATAGGACGATGCCGACCATGCTGAGGGCCAAGATGAGGGGCGCGACGCCGGCAATCCCCTCCACCACGGCCGAGGACGCTAAGCCCGTCGCCGATGTGCCGGCGTTCGGCGCAGCCGCGAGGCTGGGGCCGCCGATGCGAACCAGGGACCAGGCGGCACCGACCGCCAGCCCCGTGAGGTCGGCCACCGCCACACCCACGTACACCAGCGCCCTTAGGGCCCGGCTTCTGTCGGCGGCATAGGCCAGGGTGAACGCCAATCCAGGCATCGTGATAATACCCAGGCTCGCAATGGCGCTCATGACACGCTCCTTGACGATAGCGGTTGCTCAGACACGCACCGTGGGCCCAGCCTGGCGCCGCGTCGGCGCCCGGGCTCCTGGGCTCAGAAGAGGGTTTCCTGATTGCCGCCAAGGGGTACGGGCAGGCCCAAATGTTCGTAGGCCAGGGCCGTGGCCATCCGGCCCCGGGAAGTTCGGGCCAAGAAGCCCAGCTGGAGAAGGTACGGCTCCACGACTTCCTCCACCGTCTGAGACTCCTCGCCTATGGCGGCGGCAACGGTGTCGAGCCCGACTGGCCCGCCGGCGAACTTCTCCGCGACGGTGCCCAGGACGCGACGGTCCAGCTCGTCGAGACCCAGGCCGTCGATGTCGAGCAACCGCAGAGCATCGGCGGCCACCTGGGCGTCGATGTGGCCGGAGGCCCGCACCTCGGCGTAGTCCCGCACCCGGCGCAGTAGCCGCAGCGCCACCCGGGGAGTGCCCCGAGAGCGCCTGGCGATGGCGGCAGCGCCAACGGAGTCTACTTCGATGCCTATTATCTCGGCTCCTCGGACCACGATTGTGTTCATGGCCTCGAGGTCATAGTAGTCGAGGCGATACACGGCGCCGAATCGATCCCGCAGAGGCGCGCTGAGGGACGCCGGCCGCGTCGTGGCGCCAACGATCGTGAATGGCGGCAGCGACAGACGGATGCTGCGCGCCGACGGGCCTTTTCCTACGATGATGTCCAAGGCGAAGTCCTCCATGGCAGCGTAGAGAACTTCCTCGATCTCTCGCCGGAGGCGGTGCACCTCGTCGATGAACAGGACATCCCGCTCGGAGAGGTTGGTGAGAATGGCTGCCAGATCGCCTGGCCGTACCACGGCGGGCCCCGACGTGATGCGTATTCGGGCCCCCATCTCGTTGGCGATGATGTGGGCCAGGGTGGTCTTGCCCAGGCCCGGCGGCCCGTAGAACATCACGTGGTCCAGGGCCTCGTCACGGGCCCTGGCTGCCTCGACGAATATCTGCACGTTCTCTCGGACGCGGTCCTGCCCGATGAATTCGGCCAGGATCCTCGGCCGAAGGCTGCCCTCGCTGAGGTCATCGGACTGGCGCGTCGCATCAACAATGCGTTTCCGCTGCACGGTCATAGCACGGATGTTCCTTTCCGGCGACGGTAGTATAGCACACCAGCTCCTGCCATCCCGGGGCGCGGGCGGCTGACGCGGGATGTGCTGGCGGCTAAACCGACCGTGTCCACACCGCCCCGCCGCGCGTCCTTGGACGCGTCGCCCCTCTCGTGGGCGAGGCCGCCGTCGCCTCGGCGGCTTGACTTTGCACGGCCGGCCCTGCTATAAGCGCCGGTCGCTGCCGTTCCGTGGGCGGGAGCAGCCCACCCCAGCAAGGGGGTTTGCAATGCGTGCCGACGTGAAGACTCTGAGGCAACAGAGGAAAGATCTGCTGAAGGAGATTGATCGCCTGCGAACCGAACTGGAGCAGGGCGAGGTCGATCCGAGCGAAGACGAGGCCGACCCGGAGGTTGCCGAGCGGGAGAAGATCTTGGCCCTCCTCGGGGCGATGGACCGCCGACTGGAGGATGTGGAGCACGCCCTCGAGCAGGCGGAGGATGGCTCGTACGGAGTGTGTGAGGTATGCGGGAAGCGCATCGGCCGCGAGCGGCTCAAGGTCGTGCCGGAGGCCACGATGTGCGTGTCCTGCAAGGCCTTGGCCGAAAAGCACGGGCTTGTGGCGCCTAGGACAGTCCACCGCTCCGACAGCGGGTGACGCCGGAGATAGGAGTCCGGTGAGCATCGCCGCGGTTGCCGGCCTGGCAGCCCTGGCGGCCTTCGGGCTCACGCCCCTCGTGGCCAGTGCCGCCGGTCGCCGCGGCGCCATCGACCTTCCGGGCGGGCGCAGGCGCCATCCGGCCCCGGTGCCCAGGGGGGGCGGAGCCGCCATCGGCGTGGCCTTCCTGGTCACGTCGGCGCTGGTGATCGGCCGGGTTGGCATGTCGGCCCTGGGGGCGGACAACCCCGACGCCGCATTGCTCCTCCGGGGCCTGCTGTTCGGTGGCCTCCTGGCTGTGGCCCTCGGCTGGATCGACGACCTCAAGGATCTCGGCCCCCGCGGCCAGCTCGCCGGCCAGCTGGCCCTGGCAGGCGTCGCCATATCCCATCGCCTCTGGCTGCAGGTGTTCGCAAATCCCTTGTCCGGCGGAATCGTGGACCTACGAAGAAGCCTGGGGGCCGATGTGGGGCTGGTGGCCGTCGTGGTGCTGACGGTGGTGTGGTATTCCGGTTTCATCAACACGGTGAACTGGCTGGACGGTGTGGACGGCCTGGCAGCCACGGTGGGCGCTACGGCCGCGGCCCTCTTCGCCGCCCATATGGTGTCTGCCTTCGGCCAGGCAGAGCTGGCGCTCTTCCCAGCCGCCCTGGCCGGCGCCTGCCTGGGCTTCCTGCCCTGGAACGTGCCCCGGGCTCGCGTCTTCCTGGGGTCGAGCGGCACGACCTTTCTGGGATTCACCCTGGCTGGCCTGGCCCTGGTGGCACCGGCAAAAGTGGCCACGGCACTCCTCGTCATGAGCGTGCCGATCGTGGACGTGGCATGGCAGATCCTGTACCGGGCCCGCCGGGGTCAAGCCCCCTGGATTGGCGACCGCGGCCACTTGCACCATCGCCTCTACGATCGTGGCTGGTCCCCAGCTCGCGTCGTCGTCCTGTATGCCGGTCTCTCCGCCGCCCTTGGGGGCGGGGCCGTCGTGCTCCCCCAGGCGATGGGGCATCGAGGCCAAATCAAGCTCGCGGCCCTGGCCCTTGTAGCCTTGGCTGCCTTCGCTGGCCTGTGGTTGCTCACCCAGCACGACGAATCTTAGGGAGCCGGGGCCGAATGCCGAAGGGTCTCTCGGCCGAGAACCCCAAGGGGACCGGTCGAGAAACGGCTATGATTGGGTCCGCGCGGGCCAAGGCGGCAACCCACGTGCATATCGAGGGGCGCGGTAACAGTCCCCGGGCGAGGGAACAAGCCCCGCGGCCGCGGCACACGAATGGAGGAACCACATGACGGAAGAGCCCGACGGCGGACCGACCCAGGAGGGAATGCCCAGTTTTCAGGTGCGCATCCCCTTGGAATGGCAGTCCGCGTCCGATGTTCCCATGGTTTATGCAAACCAGGTGATGATATCCCACGCTGGGCCGGAGTTCTTCCTCGTGTTCGGAGTGGTGCTGCCTCCTGACAACCCCGAGCAGCTGCCAGACAGCCTCAGGATTCAGCCCCAGGTGCGGGTGGTGGTTTCCCGCGAGGCGATGCCAGCCATCGTGAAGGCCATGGAAGATAATCTGCGCCGGTTCCGCGCCAGCCTGACCCGGCCAGGCAAACCGGCGGCCGGTCGAACCCCGCCCAAATCATAATTTCGGCGCCCGGGGGCGCAACTACAAGGCTGGTGGCAGTGTTGCAGGGGAAGAGACTGGACGGCCAAGAAGCCATCCGCAACCACTGCCACAGGAGATACGCTTCATGGACCCAACTGCAGCCGTCGTGGCCGGCCTGATCGGCACCGCGGTAATGACCGTGGTGATGGTCATGGCGCCCAAGATGGGTATGCCGAAAATGGACGTGATGGGCGTCCTCGGCTCGATGTTCAGCGCGGACGCGGGCACCGCGCGTTGGATGGGCTTCGTGGCCCACTTCGTGATGGGCATCGTCTTTGCGCTAATCTACGCCGCCCTGTGGAATGCCAACGTGGGCGAGGCAACATGGTCGTGGGGTCTGATATTCGGCCTCGTTCATGGCATTGTCGCCATCGTGGCCATGCCCATGATGCTTGGCATGCATCCTCGGCCCCCGGAGATGGAGCGGAGCACGAAGATGATGGCCGGCCAGATTGTCGGGCACCTGGTCTTTGGCCTCGTGGTGGCCCTCACCTACGCCCAGTACATGACCGGCGCGTAGAATCCGCTGATAGCATCCGAAACGGTTTTCCTGTCGGCCCACGGTGCCGACGTGATGATCAAAGTGGCGGTCGCCGTGTTCGTGGGTCTGCTGATTGGCTACGAGCGGCAGCGCAAGGGCAAGCCCGTTGGCATGCTGACGGCCGTGATCGTCGTCGTCGGTACGGTCCTCTACGTCACGGCGGGGGCCATGCTCTCCCGGGACGCCCTGGGGAACGGCGACCCGACTCGCCTGGCTTCCCTCATCATCACCGGCATCGGTTTCATTGGGGCCGGCACCATAATGCGGTCCAAGTTCAGCGTCACGGGCCTGGCCTCGGCGGCAACAATCTGGAGCCTGGGGGGCATCGGCATCCTCATAGCGTGGGGCTTCGTCATCACCGCCACCGGGACGGCGCTGGTGCTGGCCGCCCTCCTGCGGGGCGTGCCCAAGCTCGAGCACTGGGCCTTTCACGGCGAGCAGTGCCTCCACGCCGATATCGTGGTCGAGAAAGAGGCCCTCGTGGAGGTCCTCGCGTTCCTAAGCGAGCACGGGATCTCCCAGGCTGGAGCTCGCGTTGCTGCCGCCGGTGAGTTGCAGACCCTGGCCATCAACGAGTGCGGCCTGGAGGGACAGCGCCACTTGCTGTCCCAGATTGGGCGGATGCATGGAGTGCAACAAGTAGCCCGCCGCTCCACCTAGGGGCCGGCCGAGAACCCCTCTTCGCACCGAGGGTCGGGCTCCCACTCAGGAGTCCGGGATGTGATGGAGCTGAGGGGACTCGAACCCCTGACCCCCTCGTTGCAAACGAGGTGCTCTCCCATCTGAGCTACAGCCCCGGGACCCGCCCGCGGCGGGGGTGCATGGTACGTCCGGCCCACGGCGTCCTCCCAACCCGGAGGAGGTCGGCAGTGTAGGGCAGCGCAAAGGACGCGTGTCGACCCGCAGCCCAAACTAGGGACGATTCAGGATGGCCCTTGCGGTAAGCTACGACCTTTCATCACATACACACAGATAGAACGAGAATCAAATGGCACAATATGTAATGTCGATGCTCCGCGTAAGCAAGATTGTTCCCCCTAAACGTCAGATCATCAAGGATATTTCCCTCAGCTTCTTCCCCGGAGCCAAGATCGG
>CAZXNP010000119.1:0-6557 GCA_964642035.1 uncultured Anaerolineales bacterium
GGGTTCCCAACAGCGGAGCCCCAACCGCGCGCCTTGCGCTGCCAACGACCCTAAGCCTCCGACAAGCGGCGGCTAGGGCCGTGGTCGCCGGCTAGGCCGGCTTCGGGGCGAAGTAGTTGTACAGCCAGGCGAAGACGTAGCCGCAGATCAGGCCGTCCACCAGGGCGTAGAGACCGCCGATGATGGCCTGGACTATGGTGTCATCGGCCGTGTACCCCGGGTAGAACGAGGCCAGCAAGCTAAGGAAAGCATCTCCATAGCCTGCACTGGCTATGCTGGCCAGGGCCACCAGGAACACAACCACGCCCCAGATGATCCCACCAGCGAGGGCGAGGGCCTTAGCGTCAAGCTTCATTTGGTAGCCTCCTTCGAAGCGTCAGTGGCGGCGCTAGACCTTGCCGGCAACCGTCGCGGCGAAGGGTGGGGTGCCTCGGACGCGGGAGCCAACAGGTCCGCTTCCACATTCATAGAACACCGTTCGGGGGGCAGACGATGCGCCCCCGACAGCCTCGGGCGCCTGGTCAGCGCCGCCCTTCGGGCCCCACCTTGGGCGCCTCTCCCTGGGCTCTCCGGGCCGTCTTCAGGGTGGCCACGACCCGTCCATCGTCGTCTTCCACAAGGAGCCGGGCCCGCAGCCCGAGGCCAGCGATGATCGACACCAGGGTCGAGAGCTTCCAGTCGGTGCGGCGCTCGGCCTTGGACAAGTCCGACTGGGACATGCCGACACGCGGGGCCAGGGCAGCCTGGGTGAATTGCCGCCGTCTCCGGAGTTCCGCCAGGGTCAGCGCCGGCACCGGGGTCGCCCGGGCCCGGGCGCGGCGGCGCGCGATCCACGCCCGCCACAGGGCTCCGGTTCCGTAGCGCGGGTTAGCGTCCAGGAGGCTCAGGACGCCCTCTGCCAGTGCGCCGAATGGGTCGGCGGCGATGGCCTTGGCGATGGGCTGCCAGTCGAGAAGGTCACCGCGGTCCAAGAGGTCGTCGAGGGCGGCGGCGCCCAGCTCGGACACCGGGGTGCCCTCAGGGTAGTCGAGGTGCCGATGGATCACTGCATGCCCCCCGCACTGCCGTCGAGCATCGCCATGGACAGCTCCCGACAGGCGTCCGCAACGGTGGTCCAGTCCCGTGTCGGAGAGCTCCGATGGCGTGTAGCGGTAGTGATTCTATACACTATTGGTCGTCGGTCTTCCCGAGAATGAGGGCCAGGCGCTCCCGCTCCAGGGGCGCCAAGTCGCCGGCACGGCGCAGGATGTACAGCTCGTATTCATCGGCTAGGTAGCGGTCCCGGACCAGCAGGCGCTCACCGCGGATGATGTTGGCCGCCAGGAAGGGGTCTGCGTCCCTCAGGAGCACAAGGTCCACCCGCGGGGCGGAGAGCATCTCCTCCAGCGCCATGGTCAACCGCACCTTGTCCGCCACCGACAGCTTGTGGTCGCGCGCCACCTTCACGCCTATGTCGGCGTCGGCCGGCCCCGGGCTCAGGCCGTCGCGGGTCCCAGCCAGCCAGTCTCGAACCTCCATCCCCCGGCTGCCAAAGGACCACACGATGTCGATGTGATACTGTTGGCAGAGATCTTCCAGGGCCTGCCCCCTTGCGGAGCCTCGCCCCTCTTTGGTCTTCACGACAACCGTCCTCTCCCAAATTCAGCAAAAGGGGCGTAACGCGCTTCGACGCCAGTCGTTCCGAGAGACAAGCATGCAACTTCAAGTGTACCACTCGCCTTGCCGCCCCGGCCCCGTCCTGGCCGCCGTCCTGGTAGCCGCGGCCACCGCCGCCTTGGTCTCCAGCGACGCCCGTGCCACGGCCGCGAGGGGCATGGTGGATACGACGCCGGCCGCCATAGAGCCAGTGACCACCACCGCCGCCGGCGCCCAACGGCTGCCCCTTGACCAACTGGAGATCGTCACCGCCGGCCACCCGAAGGCCTTCTTCTTCCGGACGGTGGTGGCCCAGGGGGCCAAGACCCTGGACCAAGACGAGTTTGTAGCCGCCTTCAGCCAGCTCAACGGGGCCATGGGGGCCAGCAAGAACTTCCTCGACCCGACGTCACCAACGCGCGAGAATCAGTACCTGACGGCCCTGAAGGCCGCTTACCCCGGCCAGATGGTGAGCCTCATGGCCAGCGGTCAGGGGCGCAACCCCATCGCCATGCCCCTGGACTACGCCGGCCACTGGCTGTACTTCGCCGGCACCCGCCTGACGGGGGACATCGGCCCCGGCACCACGATCCTGCCCGTGGAGGACCCGTCGCTGTTCAAGACCGGCATCGGGCGCTTCGGGACATCCACCGACGACATGGTCCTGTGCCGGGTGGACGCCGCCGGCCACCCCGACTGGACCTCGGCGGAGCACCTGAGCCTGGTGAGGGTGAACGAGGCCGACGGCACCATCGAGGTGAAGCGGGGCCTCCTCGGCAGCCCCAGCACGGACTTCCCCGCCGGTTCCTACATCGCCCCCCACGGCGCCGAGGGTCCGTGGGGGTCGGCCACCGCCCAGCGGGCCTGGTTCCCTAACTTTGCCACCATCTACCCCGGCGACCCGGCCCAGGGCGGGGCAACCTACGGCCAGGTCTATGTCGACGAGATCACCCGGCTCTTCGGCCCCGGCGGGTCCCTGGCGGCATACGACGGCATCCAGTTCGACGTCCTGGTGTGGAAGCCCGGCTCCCGAGACGCTGCCGGCCGCAGCTGGGACGCAGACGGCGACGGAGCGGCCGACGATCTCCTCATCGACGGCGACAACGTCTACGGCGTGGGGGTGACGGACTTCACCCGGCGGCTGCGCCGGCAGCCGGTGATGGCGGAGCGATTCATCACCGCCGACGGTCACAGCCCCAACAACCAGCGCTCGATCCACGTCCTGAATGGGGTGGAAAGCGAGGGCTTTCCCTCCGTCGGCGACCTTGACATGCTGGACTGGTCCGGGGGCGTCAATCGGATGCGCTTCTGGAATGAGTCCCGCGGCCACGCTCCCCGCCTCAGCTATGTGATGTTCAAGACTGGCGAAAGCGACAAGCCGGCGGTGCACGTTCCCCCCGGGCTCATCCGCCTCACCTTGGCGGCGGGGCCCCTCCTCGATAGCGCCGTCACCTTCTTCAACCCTCCTCCGCCAGAAGCCGGAGAGGCGGTGGGCATCTGGGACGAGCTCATCAAGGGCCGGGAGAAGGAGAAGAACTGGCTCGGTCAGGCGGTGGGCGACACCGTCGACCTGGCGGAGGGCACCCCGGACCTCCTGGAGGGCGCGGGACGGGCTCTGGCGCCGGACTTCGTGGACCGCTGGTCGGTCTCCCCGCCGGGGGCCGGCACCATCGAGGGCCATCACCACGGCGAATACGGCTGGGCCTTGAAGCTGGCGCCGGACCCAACGGCCGTGGCCCGAGGGGTGAATCCTGTCTTCACCTTCACCCCCGACGAGGCGGCCCCCGTCGTTGTGAAATCCGGCGACCTGGTGGCCTACTTCGATGTCTGGGCCGATCCCCACCCCGGATACCCGGCCCGCCAGATCGGCGTCCTCCTCCCGGAGCGGCGCCACCCCGAACGCTCCCGGGCCCGGGTGACCACCTGGGCCGACGGGGTGCCATTTCGCGCCATGGCCTTCTGGCGCGACCCCGGCCCCACCTCGGTGCGGTTGCAGTTCGTGATCGACCACGCCGAGGGGAGCGAGGCCTTCTATCTCCAGAACCTGGAGCTCCACAACGCCGTTCCGGCCCTGGTGCGCCGCTTTGAGGGGGGCGCAGTGCTGGCCAACCCCTCCTTGAACGAGTACGTGTTCCACCTCGCGCCCCTGTTGCCCGGCATGCGCCTCCGCACCCTGGTGGGCAGCTCGAATCAGGATCCAGCCAACAACACCGGCCAGTCCATGGTCGGGGGGATCATCATGCCCGGCCTCAACGCCCTCTTCCTGGCGGCGGAGCCCCCGGGGACGGTGGCCTACTTGCCACGGGCGGTGTGGACGCGCTAAGAGAGCCTCGACTATAATAGGCGTGACTCTCTTATGGACCACAAGCCCGGAGGTGAGGGGTGTTCGTCAACCGCGGACGGGAGCTGGCGGCGCTGGAGCGCAGTTTTTCGGCCGGCGACGCCCAGCTTTTCGTGCTCTACGGCCGCCGACGCATCGGCAAGACCGAGCTGCTCAAGAGGTTTTGTCGGGACAAGCGCCACATATTCTTCATTGCCGATCTCGGCACCGAGACCAGTGCCCTGGCCGAGTTCACGCGTCAAGTGAGCCTGTTCGCCCACCAGCGGCCCGATGCCTTGGGAGCCTTCTCGTCCTGGACGACAGCCCTCGAGTTCGTTGCTGATCTGGCCAGGGACGAGCGCCTAGTACTGGTTCTCGACGAGTTCACGTACCTCATCGACGCCAACGCGGCGGTGCCATCAGTGCTGCAGCGGCTGTGGGACACCCGTCTATCGGCGACCAGACTCATGCTGGTCCTGTGCGGGTCCTACGCCGGGATGATGGAACAGCACGTTCTTGGCTACCGTGCTCCCCTCTACGGCCGTCGCACCGGCCAGTGGCAGCTTCAACCGATGTCCTTCCGAGACGCCGCCCTCTTCCTACCACGCTTACGCCCGGCGGACCTGGTGCGCGCCTATGCCGTCCTCGGGGGAGTACCGGCCTACCTGCGCCAGTTCGATGACGGGGTGAGCCTGGCGAAAAACCTCGCCCACCGGGCCCTGACACCTGGCGCCTTCCTGTATGATGAACCGCGGTTCCTGCTGCTCCAGGAACTGCGCCAGCCCCGACGCTATTTCTCGGTGCTAGAGGCCATCGCCGCCGGGCGCACCCGACAGAACGAGATCGCCCAAGGGGCGGGTATCGATCCCCCCTCCCTCGCCTTCTATCTCGGGACTCTCCGGGAGCTTGGGCTCATCGAACGCGCCGTTCCAGCCACCGAGAAGCACCCCCACAAGAGTCGGCGGGGCATCTACCGCATCGCCGACAACTACCTCCGCTTCTGGTTTCGGTTCGTGTATCCGAACCGCTCCCTCCTCGAGGGAGGACAGGTGCGTGACGTGCTGGCTTTCGTCAAGGAGCAGATCGACCAGTTCACCGGCCCCGCCTTCGAGGCAATCTGCCGAGAGCATCTGTGGCGCCTGCACCGGGAGGGCCAGCTGGGCTTCACTCCCCGGGCGGTTGGCGGCTGGTGGGAGCGCAACCAGGAGATTGACGTCGTCGCCGTCGGGGCCGAAGTCCTCCTCGTGGCTGAATGCAAGTGGACAACCCGGCCCGTGGGGGTGAACATCCTGGATGACCTGGTGCGAAAAGCGATGTCGCTGCCGCGCCGGGGACAGTGGTCCCGGATCGAGTACGCCTTGTTCTCACGTTCTGGCTTCACGGCCTCCCTAGTGGCCCGCGCCCGAGAGGAAGGAGTACGGCTGGTAGGTTTGGCGGATCTGGTGCCATCCCGCCGGCGGTAGCGCCTGAAGGAGGATCATCATGCCCACGCGCGACACGCAGGGGTTGCTGCCGGCCGTCGCCGTCATAGGCGCGACGGCCCTTGGCCTGGCCGTCGTGGCCACCGCCCGGGCCTCGGTGGCCGGCGGGGTCAGCCCCACCGACGCCCTCGACATGCCCACCGTCGTGGACGTCAACGCCGATAACGAGGTCCTGGTGGGGTTCTGGACCGACGTGGTCGACCTGGGGATGGTGCGCCGGTACACCGCCGGTGGGCATCTGATGAACGGTTGGTCCACAGATGGCGTCCCCAAGGGCATCGCCGCCGGTCCCCATGCCGGGGTCTTCGTCAACTTCGCCGACCGGAACGAGGTGGGCCACTTCAGCGCGGGCGGGGTGCCGGCGGCCAGATGGACCGAGGACGGCCTATTGCCCAATCTGGCCACCGGCGCCCTGGGCCGATCCCTGGAGTCGGCAGTCTACACCATCGTCGACAACGGCCCGCTGGGCACGCCCCTCGCGGCCGCGGGGAGGCCGGGTCCGTCGGGCCCGCGAGCCCAGCCAACCCCCTACGGCCGGTGGGTCCTGCGCACCGGCGATGCCGGGGCCGAGATCGCCCGCTGGCCGGTGGACGAGAGCGCCTTCGACTTGGCCGCCGGCCCCTACGCCGGCGCCGGCGAGGGCATCGTGTACGTGGCCGACGAGAAGACCACCGTCGCCGGCACGGGCCACGTGGTGCGCTACTACCCGGACGGCACCCGCCTCGACGACTACAACCTACCGGGAGAAGTGGGGGGCATGGACGTCAACGATGCCGGCCAGGCCTTCTACGCCGTGCTGCCGGAGCTCTCCCCCAGCGCCTACTTGTATCGCTACGAACAGGATGGCACCGCCTCGCGGCTGTGCGAGCTCGCCCACATGTTCCCCAGCGATCTTGCCGTTGCCCCCTCGGGTGAGTTCTACCTGGTGGCCACGGAGGGCCTCCCCCGGGCGGGCGCCGCCAGGGGGGCGCCCGCCGTCAACCCCCCGGTGGTGCTCCGCCCGGCCCCCGACTGCACTATCCTGGGCACCTGGGCTCCGCCCCTCCTCGCGGGCGTAGTCACCCCGACCCCGCCAACCATCTCCCCCCCCCCCACCTTCACCGCCCCCCCCGCCCCCCCCG
>CAZXNP010000120.1:0-6555 GCA_964642035.1 uncultured Anaerolineales bacterium
CCTCCGGGCCACGGGGGGCGCGCCTGGTGTGGGCGCCCGGGGAGGAGGGGGGGCCCCTGGTGAAAGAGGGGTCCCGGCCCCGCCTCTCCGGCCGCACCAAGGTGGTGGCCGTCGCCCACGCCTCCAACGCCTTGGGCACCGTCAACCCGGTGGCTCGTCTGGCGTCGTGGGCCCACGACGCCGGGGCCGTCGTGGTGGTCGATGGCGCCCAGGCGGTGCCCCACCTGGTGGTCGACGCCCCGGGCCTCGGCGCGGACTTCTACGCCTTCTCCGGGCACAAGATGTGCGGCCCCACGGGCATCGGCGTCCTCTACGCCCGGCGGCCGTGGCTGGAGCGACTGCCGCCGTACCAGGGGGGAGGGGAGATGATCCGCTCGGTGACCTTCCAGGCCACGGAGTACGCTGACCCCCCGGCCAAGTTCGAGGCGGGTACCCCGAACATCGCCGGCGCCGTGGGCCTTGGGGCGGCGGTGGACTACCTGGCCGGCCTCGACCGGCCCGGGGCGGCGGCCCACGAGGCGCGGCTCCTGGACATTGCCACCGCCGGCCTCCTCGACCGACCTGGCGTGGCCATGGTGGGCACCGCCGGCGCCAAGATCGGCGTTGCCTCCTTCACCGTGGCCGGCATACATCCCCACGACCTCGCTACCATCCTCGACCGCGAAGGTGTGGCCATCCGGGCCGGCCACCATTGCGCCCAGCCAGTCATGGAGCACTTCGGCATCCCGGCCACGGCCCGGGCCTCGATCGCCTTCTACAACACCGCCGCCGACGTCCAGAGGCTGATGGCGGCGATGGACATCGCCCTCGAAATGTTCGGAGTCCGGTAGGCGATGGGCGCCCCGGAATTGACGGATCTGTACCAGGAGGTGCTCCTGGACCATTACAGGGCCCCCCGGAACTACGGGCACATCGAAGGAGCCACCTGTACCGCCGAGGGGGACAATCCCCTGTGCGGCGACCACGTCTCCGTGTGGGTCACCGTGGAGGATGACGTGGTGACGGATGCGCGATTCGAGGGCGACGGCTGCGCCATATCCACCGCGGCGGCATCCCTGATGACCGAAGCGGTGAAGGGCAAGACCCTAGCCGAGGTCGAGGAGCTCTACGACGTCCTTCACGGCCTGGTCACCGGCGACCCGGCGGACGCCGACGCCCCCGGGCCGGACCCGGACCTGGGGAAGCTGGCGGTATTCTCCGGGGTGAGGGAGTTCCCCAGCCGAGTCAAGTGCGCTACCTTGGCGTGGCACACCTTGCGGGCTGCCCTGTCGGGCGAGGCCGAGCCCAAGCCCGACAGATAGGTGTGGATCTCTGCGGCGGCGCGCCGGGCGGCGACCATGGCCGTGACCACTAGGTCCGGGCCGTGGACGTTGTCACCGGCGGCGAAGATGGGCCGCCGCATGGTTCGCCCGGTAGCCTCATCGGCGGTGACGAGGCCCCAGTCGTGGGTCTCGAGGCCCGGAGTCGTCTCCCCGAGGAGGGGATCCGGCCAGTAGCCCAGGGCCAGCACGACGGTGTCGGCCCCCACCTCGAACTCGCTCCCTTCGATGGCCACGGGGCGCCGCCGGCCCGAGGCGTCCCGCTCCCCGAGGCGCATGCGTTGGGCCCGCACCCCCCGGACGTGGCCGCCCTCGTCGCCTAGGAACTCGATCGGCGCCGCCAGCCACTCGAAGCGCACCCCTTCCTGCCGGGCGTAGCGCCGCTCCACCACGTTCCCTGGCATCTGGGCCTCGGTGCGACGGTAGAGGCACACCGCCTCGTCGGCCCCCAAGCGCAGGGCGCTACGCAGGCAGTCCATGGCGGTGTCGCCCCCCCCTATCACCACCACTCGGCGGCCGACCTCCGGGGGACCCGCCAACGTCGGCGGCAGTTCCCCCGGGGGCAGGTTGGCCTTCACCAGGAAGGGGGTGGCCAGGTGGATGCCCGCCAGGTCCGCCCCTGGCACCTTCAGGGGCGCGCTCACCACGGCCCCGGTGCCCAGGAACACGGCCTCGAAGCCGTCGGCCAGCAAGTCGTCGACGGTGACGTCGGCCCCCACCTTGGTGCTCTGCACGAAGCCAACGCCCCGGCGCTCCAGGAGGCGCACCTTGGCGTCGATGACCACCTTCGGCAGCTTGAAGCTCGGGATGCCATAGCGCATGGTTCCCCCGGCCTTGGGCCAGGCGTCGAAGACGACGACCTCGTGGCCCCGGAGGGCCAGCTCATCGGCCACGGTGATGCCCGCCGGGCCGGCGCCGACGACGGCCACCCGGCGCCCCGAGGGCCACCGCGGCACCCAGGAACCGTTGGCTTCGGCGACAGCCGGGGCGTAGTCCGTCACGAACCGTTCCAGGAGCCCTATGGCCACCGCCTCGCCGTAGCCAGCCTGAACGCATGACCCCTGGCACAGCTCGGACTGGGGGCACACTCGGCTGCAGAGCTCCGGCAGGTTGCTGGTCTCCCGGAACACCGCCGCCGCCTCCGCCACTTCCCCCTTCTCCAGATGCCACAGGGCCCGGGGGATGTCGTTGCCGGCGGGGCAGGCCATGGAGCAAGCCGGCTTCTCGGGGCACTGCAAGCACCGGGCGGCCTCGGCCCGGGCCTCCTCGAGGCTCAGGCCCTCCTTCACCTCGGCAAAATCCCCCAGGCGCCGAGGCGCAGGTCGCACAGGCGCCTCCACGGGCACCAGGAAACGCCGGCGGCGGCGGTCGATGCCCAGGGCTCCCCCTCGCTCCATAATCCCCTCCTCTTGCGGGTCGCGGTGACGACCGCGCCCATGCTAACCCGCGGGAGGGGGGACCTGAACCGGATTATGGCCGAGGGGCCGTAGGCGGAATGGCCTACGACTGGCCGTTACGTAGCGCCGGAAGGTAGAGGGTGGGCACCGGCGGCGCTGGAGGAGCCACGTCCAGGTAGTCCAGGGCCCGGCGAAGGGCGTCTTGGGCCTGAGCTTGGCCGCCGAGGCTGGCGAGGGAGAAGCCAAAGGTGACGCTGTCGGCCCCCAGCACAATGGCTGCCCCGGCCGGGGCCGGGATGTCTTGGCCCCCAAGGCGCTCGTAGTCCACCGGGGGCGCCTCGGCGTCCCCCGGGGGCCCAGCCACCACCCAGCCCCCCAGGTCGTCCTCGAAGGAGGTGCTGTCGCCGGTGGACAGGGCCACGTCGTCGATGAGCACCCCGAAGTAGGGTACCCGGGAGCTCAGGTAGCTGATTGACACCTCCACCTCCTGGCCGGCGTAGGCCGACAGGTCCACGGACCACTCTTGCCACTCCCCCCCGGAGGAGCCGGTGGCCGGGTTCCACTCCCCGGTGGTCCCCTGGGGAAGGCAGATGGTGCGGTTGCCCTGTTGATCGGCCGTCATGTAGTGCGCCAGCTGCGGGTAGTTGGTGAAATTCCGGCTCCTGCAGTGGCTCGCCCCCTGCTCCGGGGACGTGTGGCCGTTGGCGTCGGGGAGGGTGGTCCAGTCCTCCGCCCCCGGGGTGTGGGCCTCGACGAAGATGGCGTCCCAGGGATCCCGCACGTCGTAGGAGAGCCAGAAGTCCAGGCTGCCCGCCGTCTCGGAGGACAGGTCCACGGTGCGCATCAGCCGCTGGTAGGTCCAACCCGTCTCGCCGGAGTACACGACGTGGTCCCCGGTGTGGGGCTTGTCGCCGGGCCGGTCGTATATGGCGGCCCGTTGGCTAGCGAACTGGGGGAAGTCCGCCTCTGGCATCCGGTCGCTAGTAACGGCCAAGATGGCGCTGTGGTCAGGGACCCCGGGCTGCGGCGCGGCGAAGGACAGATGGGCGCCCTGGAAGGGCCCGGCGAGACCACGCACCGGATGCAGCTGCCCGGAGGAGGCCGTGCCCCCGTTGTCGCCGTAGCCGTCGACCCCAAGGTAGTACTGGTAGAAGTCGTTTTTCAGTGGCACGCAACCGTCGGCGCCTGTGGATGGATCGCAGGGGGCGTCAGCCACGGGGTCGTACTCCAGGCCGCGGAAGTAGGCGCTGCCGGCCCAGCGGCCGGCGTGGATGAGCTTTCCCCCCTCGTTCATGAAGGCCCGCATAGCCATCATCATGTCCCGGGCCTGGCGAGAGACGGTGCCGTCGGCCATCCCCGGCGCCTGGGGTACCACGTCGTCACCGGTGTACCAAATCACGAGGTCGTAGTGGCTCAGGACCCCCAGGGGGTGGGGAGCCACCCTGCCACGGGCGTCCACGTCGTACACGTCGGCCGGGTAGCCCAGGGCGGTGAGGGCGCCGAGGTAGGTGCCCAGATAGAGGGGCCCGGTGGCACCGCCGTAGTCTGGGGCGGCGCCGGTGTAATCCTCGGCGGCCACCACCAGAACGTCAGCCCCAGAGGTGGGCACTTGCTCATAGGTGAAAGGAGTGGTGGACTGGTCGCCGGCTGTGAACCACACCTCCACCTGGTCCCCGGGCCCGGCGCCGGTGACCTCGCCCCGGACCCGACGGTAGATGGCATCCCCGGCGGCGCCAAAGCGCTCGCCCCCATCCCACTCCGCCGCCGGCGCCGTCACCTCGTCGCCGCCGTTGATGCGCCAGTGGAGGGTGACGTCCCCCAGCAGCCGCTGGGCATCGGCCGCCACCAGCTGCGGACTGCCGTAGGACACGGCGAAGGAGTCGGCGGTCAGGGGCACAACCGTGTTGCCCAGGTGCGACTCCGGCGCCTCGGGGTGGGTGGTGGACAGGGCCACGTCCATGGCAAAGGGCAGGTTCTTCAGAAACTCCTGCTGGATGGCCGCCTCGTCGTCCGGGAATTCGAAGCCGCTCCGGCCCTGGATGCCCCCCGGGGACAGCTCCGGGGTCCAGCACAGGGTGCCGGCCACCTCGTGGGCGTAGTCGCAGGTTTCACCGTTGGTGATGTACAGCCCCGAGCTCAGCGTGGGCACGAACCCCTCGGTGGCCGGACGCGCCCGATCCCCGGCCAGGGCCTCCTGGATGGGGTCGTCGGGGGCCCAGGTGATGTCCTGCCAGCCGGTGCCGTATAGGATCAGGGACGCGGCGGAGTGGTAGTTCACCTGGAAGACGAAATGGGCTCGGTTGAGGAGCCCCTGCATGGCCTGGGTCTCCGGCTCCGAAGCCGCCTCCGGCCCCCGGTAGGTGTCGCTCAGGGGTTCTGAGTCCGAGCCGTCGTTGTCGTAGCCCCAGTGGGCGTCGAAGTTGCGGTTAAGGTCCACCCCCTCCCGGCCGACGATCTGGCCATCGCCGTCCAGGTCACGGAGGTTCTTGCGCCATAGTCGCTCGTCGCCGAAGGTGTACTGGTAGCCGTCGGGGTTGGCCACCACCACGAACCACACCTCGGTGCTGTCGAGGAGGGCGGTGATGGTGTCGTCGTTGCCATAGGCGTCCACCAGGCTGTGAAGGAAGCGGCGATTGACCTCCACCGCGATCCACTCCCGGGCATGCTGGAGGGAGCTGAAGAGAACCGCCGGCCGGGAGCCGTCCTCCTCGGTAGTGGCGTCCTTGGTGACCTTGAGGGCGATAATGGGCCTATCCTGGACAGAGGTGCCCACGACCTCCCACTTCACAAGTTCGGGGTGGTCGGCGGCCAGCTGGTTCAGCTCGTCGCGAATGCCCCCCGCCTCGTCGAAGGACCGGAACACCTGGTAGCCCTGTTCCTGCTTCAGCCGCGATGCCTCGGAGAACGTCAGGCCATCGGGGCCGCGCCACAGCCTGAGCTCCAGGCCACCGTCGGCGGCCAGCTCCGCCGCCTCGCCGGGGGTGAGCACCATCTCCACCTCCCAACGGCCGTCGGCCGCCGGGCGCACCATGCCCAGGTCGCGACCTTCCCGGACTAGGGCCTCGAGGCCCGGGGCGTCCACCGTGGCCAGGTAGACGTCCATGGGCCCCTCGTCGGCCCTGGCCGCCCCCGACGGCATGGCCAACAGGGACGAGGAAACCGCCACCATCACGATACAACGTCGCATGAGTCCACTCATTAGTCCTCCCTCTCGCGGGCGACACCGCCGAGGAGTATAGCCGACGCCGCCGGAGGCGTCTCGCCGGTCGTTGACGACCCCCCGCCCGACGGCTATTGTGAGGGGCCGACCCCCGCCTCACTCTGCCTGCATCACCCAGGCACGGAGCAATGAACCAGCCTACCACGAGTCCGGTCGTCACCGAGACGACCAGGGAGGAGCGCGACTCCCTCGGCCCCATCCACGTGCCGGCCCAAGCCCTTTGGGGCGCCCAGACCCAGCGCGCCGTCGAGAACTTCCCGGTCAGCGGCATCACCTTCGGCCGTCGCTTCCTGAAGGCCCTCGGCCTCGTGAAGCTGGCGTGCGCCGGCGTGAATCGCGACCTCGACCTCCTCGACGATGAGGTGGCCCGGGCGATAATCCAAGCTGCCGAAGAGGTGGTAGCGGGCCGCCACGACGGCGAGTTCCCCATCGACATTTTTCAGACCGGCTCCGGAACCTCGACCAACATGAACGCCAACGAGGTGATCGCCAATCGGGCCAACCAGATCCTTGGTCAGCCCTTGGGAGCCAAGACGCCGGTACACCCCAACGACCACGTGAATCGCTCTCAGTCGAGCAACGACGTCATCTCCACTGGCGTCCATGTGGCTGCAGCTGA
>CAZXNP010000121.1:0-6509 GCA_964642035.1 uncultured Anaerolineales bacterium
ACACCAGGTAGCGGCTCGCCTGGAACGACTCGACCTCGGGCGGGTGGGTGGCGTGGGCCGCAGCCTTGGTGATCGAGGCAATGGCGGTGGTGGCCATCGCCGCCGCCGTGTTCGCGGTCCTGGCGGCCCAGGGGGACGCAGCCTCGTACACCGCCGCCATCCAGGCCGCCATGGAGTCCGCCACGACCGGCGCCTCACCCGACGCGGCCTCTCTGTCCGAGCTGTTGCTCCGCCCGGTCGTCCTGGTCGCCATCCTGGGCATGCTCGGCGCCATTGGACCCATAGCCGAGGAGCTGGTCAAGCTGGGCGGCGTGGCCCTCCGCCGCCCGGCCTCACGGCATCGAGCCTGGTCGTTCGGAGTGACGGTCGGGGCGGGATTCGGGGTCACCGAGGCCATCGCCCTGGGCTCCATGGCCCTCGATGACTGGGTCCCAAGCATGCTAGTGCGGGCGACGGCCATGCTCATGCACGCCACGACCACCGGCCTTGCCGGCCTCGGATTGTACCTCGCTGTGGCCGAGGGCCGTCGCGGCCCCGGCCTGGGTCTTGTGGCGATCGCCATGGCGACTCACATGCTGTGGAACACCCTGGTGGTCACATCGGCCGCCGCCGGCATGGCGGCCGCGGGGGGCGGTCCTCCCTGGCTGGTTGCCCTGTCGGCCGCCGCAGTGGCGGGCCTCGTCGCCCTTTTCGCAGCGGTGCTTGTCACCTTCCGGGGGGTGTCCCGGAGCTTGTCGCCGAGGGGCGCCACCAGCGGCCCGCCGGCGGCCGAGGCGCCGTGACAGCACCGCTGGCAATCCTGCCGACGAGCTCCTGACATCGTGGGCCGAATGCCAAAGGGGCTTTTCGGCCGTCCCCCTAGGCCGTCCCCCTAGGCCGGCCCCCAGGGGGCCGGGGGCCCTCGTGGCCCCGTGCTATACTCTGCCCCCGTTTCACGCCGTCAGCCCAAACAGGGGGCACCAAAGTTGAGTTCCCCGAGCCCTGCCAGAGCCCACGCCCGGGACCACCGCCGCGAGGCGCTAGCTCGCCTTCAGGACCTGCTGTCGATTCCAAGCGTGAGCGCCGTGGCCGATCATCGGGCCGACGTGCGCCGGGCGGCCGATTGGGTCGCCGCCCAACTCAGGGCCGCCGGCCTGGCCGAGGTACGGGTGGACGAGACCCCGGGGCACCCGGTGGTGTACGGAGCGTGGGTCCAAGATAGCACGGCCCCCACGGCACTTATCTATGGCCACTATGACGTGCAGCCCCCCGATCCGGTGGAGGCGTGGGACTCGCCACCCTTCGAGCCCACCCTTCGCGACGGCGCCATTTTCGCCCGGGGCGCCTCCGACGACAAGGGCCAGATGTTGATCCACCTGGAGGCCTTGCGGGCCTTCAACGAGACGGCCGGGCGGCCCCCGGTCAACGTCAAGCTGGTACTCGAGGGGGAGGAGGAGATAGGCAGCGCCCACCTTGATTCCTGGCTGGAGGCCCATGCCGCCGACCTGGCGGCCGACGTGGCCGTGGTGAGCGACACGGCCATGGCCGGCCCTGGCCGACCGAGCATCGTCTACGGCCTCCGGGGCCTGGTCTACTACGACCTGACGGTGCAGGGCCCAGCGCGGGATCTGCATTCGGGCCAGTTCGGGGGAGCCGTCTTGAATCCCATCCACGCCTTGTCCGACATCATCTCCGGTCTCCATGACAGTACGGGGCGGGTCGCCATTCCCGGCTTCTACGACCGGGTCAGGCACCTAGACGACAGCGAGGGAGCAAATCTGGCCAGGGTTCCCTTTGACGCCGACGCCTTCCGCCGGGCAACTGGTCCAGCTGGGGACTGGGGCGAGGCCGGGTACTCGATCGGGGAGCGCCTCGGAGCCCGACCCACCTTGGATGTCAACGGCATCTGGGGCGGCTGGACCGGGAAAGGGGCCAAGACCGTCATACCGGCGCGGGCCCATGCCAAGGTGAGCATGCGCCTAGTCCCCAACCAGGAGCCGGCGGAGGTTGCCACCGCCTTCGAGGCCCGGGTGCGGGAGCTGTGCCCGGAGGGGGCCAGGGTGGAAACGCGCAACCTGAGCAGTGCCGGGGCGGTGCTGGTGGACCGCGACAGCCCCGGCGTGAAGGCCGCCATGATGGCGTACAGCGCCGTCTTCGGCCAGGAACCTGTCTTCGCCCTCGAGGGGGGCTCGATTCCCGTAGTATCCTCCTTCGCGGCCATCCTAAGCCTGGGAACCGTTCTGATGGGTTTCGGCCTGCCCGACGACAATCTCCATGCCCCCAACGAGCACTTCACCCTCGATAACTTCTATCGGGGCATCGAGACAGCCATCGCCTTTTACGAGTTCCTGCCCAGCCCTCGGGGATGAGCGCCGCACTGCTCCACGACCGCCTGGCCACCACGGCCCTCTTCTACGCCGTGGCCCTAGGCGTGTGGGGCATGGTCCTGGCCGCCAGGGGCCGCGGCCCTGACGGGAACTTCTTGGGCAGCGTGGTCATCGGCCAAGTCTTGGTGCTGGTCCAGGCCAGCCTGGGCCTGTGGCTCATGGTGGCCACCGGCGCCAGGCCGGGCCGGACCCTGCACCTCTTGTACGGAACCATCAGCATCTTGATATGGCCCCTGGTCTTCACATATGCCCGGGGCGAAAACAGCCGGCGCGAATCGGCGCTTTTTGGGGCGGGCTCTCTCTTTTTGGCGGGGCTCTTGATCCGGGCAGTGTCCACCGGCGGCGCCCCGTGAGCACCGCCTCCGCCCAGGTCAACGGCTGCCGGATGAGCTTCGTGGACGCCGGGGTCCGGGCGCCCCTGCTCCTTGTCCACGGCTTTCCCGTTGATGGCGGAGTGTGGGAAACGCAAATCAAGGCCTTCAGTCCCACCCGCCGGGTCATTGCCCCCGATCTGGCCGGCTTTGGCGCATCGGGGAGCATGGACCGCCAGACCATGGCAGAGCACGGGGACGACATGATCGGCCTCCTGGATACCCTGGGACTCGGCAGCGCTGTGGTGGTGGGCTTGTCCATGGGGGGCTACATCGCCTTCTCCATGTGGAGGCGCCACCGAGAGCGAATCGCCGCCCTCGCTCTGGTGGGCACCCGGGCTGGGGCCGACACGGAGGCGCAGCGGGCAGTGCGCAGCGAGTTGGCGTTGGCTATGGAGGCCGGGGGAATGGAGGCGGTAGCGGGCCGGATCGTCCCGCCCCTGCTGAGCCCAGGCGCGCGACGGGCGGCTGTCGATGGGGTTGACCGCATGGTGATGCGCCAGCGCCCCAGCACCGCGGCGGCAGCCTTGAAGGCAATGGCTGCCCGCCAGGACGCGACTCCGCTCCTGGCCACCATCGACGTGCCAGTGCTCGTTGCCGTGGGGGCCATCGACACCGTCACGCCGCCCGATGAGGCCAAGCTGATGGCCGATGCTATTCCCAATGCCCGCCTAGTCATGGTTCCCCACGCGGGCCATCTGGCCAACTTCGAGGAGCCGGGGGCATTCAACGGCGCCCTGCGGGCCTTTCTCGAGGCCGTGGACGCCGCGGGCTAGGCGCCATGTTCAACGTCAACCCTTGGGAAGTCGTCCTGATCGGCATCATATTCCTGGTGGTGTTCGGCCCTGAGCAGCTCCCGGAGATCGCTATCCAACTGGGGCGCCTGTACCGGGAGATCCGGGAGGCGGCGGACGCCGCCGGCTTGGAGCTCTCCCGGGAACTAGAGGCGGCGGCCCGGGAGGCGCAGCAGGCCGAGGCCGACGAAAAGGCAGCGGCGCGCCAGGCGCGACTGGACCGAGACACGACCCCCCCACCGGTTGCCCCCACCGGCGCCCCCGGCGGCGACGGCGACGCCGAGGCGTCACCGGAGGCCCCTGCCACCGGCGACATAGAGGCAAGGCGGTGAGGCCCCGGGACCCGGCGGCCATGCCCCTGATGGGCCATCTCCGGGAGCTGCGGCGGCGCCTGATCTACATTGTGGCCGCCCTGGTCGTGGGCATGGTCCTCAGCCTGCCGGCCACGGTCCGGGTAATGCGGGGGCTGCAGGACGTGTGCCCCCTGTGCCAGCTCCAGGCCATTCACCCGACGGAGACCATTATCACGTACTTCCGGGTCTCCCTGGTGCTGGGGATGGTCTTCGCTACGCCTGTCATCTTGTATCACGCCGTGGCCTTTGTGTCCCCCGGGCTCCTTCCTGCGGAGCGCCGACTGCTCTACCTCATGCTCCCCGGGGCCGCCGTGTTGTTCGCCCTGGGCCTTGCCTTTGGCTATTTCCTCGCCGTGCCCCGGGCCGTGGCCTTCCTGTCCCACTTTCTAGGCGACGTGGCCGCCGCCCAATGGACCCTGAGCAACTACGTCGCCTTCGTGATGAACTTGCTCTTGATAATCGGCCTCACCTTCGAGACGCCCCTGGTGGTCTTCGTCCTGGCCAAGCTGAACATCGTGACACCGGCCTTCCTCGGCCACTATCGCCGTCATGCCATCGTGATCATGGCCGTGGTGGCAGCGGTGCTAACCCCAACCCCCGACCCGTACACAATGCTTCTGGTCTTGGCGCCCATGATCGTGCTCTTCGAGCTCGGTGTGCTGCTTGCCAGGATCGCCAAGGCCGGCCGCTGACTCCGAGACCCGGAGAGGAGACTCCCATCGTGCCCCGTCCGAATCACCGCCGGATTCGCATCCTGATCCTAGGAGCCGCTGGGCGGGACTTTCACAACTTCAACGTCGTTTTCCGCGACGATGCCAGGTACGAGGTGATCGGCTTCACGGCCACCCAGATTCCAAATATCTCCGATCGAGTGTACCCGGCCTCCCTCGCCGGGGACCTCTACCCCCATGGCGTGGCGATCCACGACGAGGCGGACCTGGCCCAGCTCGTTAGCGACCTTGGTGTCGATCGGGTGGTCTTTGCCTACAGCGACGTAGCGTACCGGTACGTCATGACCCGCGCCTCCATCGCCGGGGGCGCCGGGGCCGATTTCTGGTTGCTGGGCCCGAAGGCCACCATGCTGCCATCCCAGCGCCCCGTGGTGGCGGTGTGTGCCGTCCGGACCGGGGCGGGCAAGAGCCAGACGACCCGAGCGATAGCCGCCTCGCTGCGGGCTAAAGGCCTACGGGTGTCGATCGTGCGCCACCCCATGCCCTACGGAGACTTGGAGGCCATGGCCGTGCAGCGCTTCGCCACGCGAGACGACCTCGACCGGGCCGGAGTGACCATCGAGGAGCGGGAGGAGTACGAGCCCCACCTGGCCGCCGGATCCACGGTCCACGCTGGGGTGGACTACGCCCGGATTCTTCGCCAGGCAGAGGAGGACGGCGACGTCATTCTGTGGGATGGCGGGAACAACGATTTCCCCTTTTTCAGGCCCAACGTCCATATTGTCGTTCTTGATCCGCTCCGAGCCGGCGACGAGCTCAACTACTACCCGGGGGGAATCAACCTCCGGGCCGCGGACATTGCCGTGATCAACAAGGTGGATAGCGCCACCGCCGACCAGGTGGCGGCGGTGCGCAGCCACCTGCGGGCCGCCAACCCGGCGGCCATCGTCGTGGAAGCCGAGAGTGCCGTGACCGTGGACAAGCCGGACCTGGTGGCGGGGCGCCGGGTCGTGGTGGTGGAGGACGGGCCGACCCTGACCCATGGCGGCATGGCCTTCGGCGCGGGTATTGTGGCCGCGAAGCGCTTCGGCGCGGCCGAGGTGGTCAACCCGCGGCCGTATGCAGTGGGCTCGTTGGCGAGCACCCTCGAGGGGTACCCAGACTCGGGGCCGGTGATACCGGCAATGGGTTACAGCCGTCACCAGGTGGCCGACCTCGAGGCCACAATCAACGCCACCCCGGCGGATTCGGTGCTGGTGGGCACGCCGATCGATCTGGGTAGCCTCATCGAGTGCAACAAGCCCTTGGTGCGGGTGCGCTACGACCTCGCCCCCCTGGGCGGTGTCGACCTGGGTTCCCTCGTCCTCGAGAGGCTGCCCCTGTCACCCGCCCCGGCGTGAGGAGAGGCCCGGGGTCCACTTCGGCGGCGGGGCGGGCGGCAGGGCTATTGCTGCCGGCGTCTATCGTCGCCGCCTACATTGCCCTGGGCGCCGCCTACGCCACCCACACTCCCTTGTGGCAAGTGCCGGACGAGCCCGCTCACTACAACTACGTGGCCCAGGTGGCCAGCTCCCCCCACGACCCGCCGGAAATCGAGGCCGGGGATCATCCTTTCGAGGAGCTGGAGGCCCTGAAGGCGTCCCGGTTTCCCCCCGGGGCATCCATCGCCAATCTGTCGTACGAGGACCACCAACCCCCAGCCTACTACTACCTGGCCGCGGTGCCCTACAGCCTGGCGGCGCCCACGGATGCCGATCAAGTCCTGTGGGTGCGCCTCTTCGGTGTCATGCTCGGCGCGGTGACCCTGGCCGCCGCCTGGCGCGCCGCCCGCATCGTGGCCCCCGGCGACACCGCCCTCGCCGCCGGCACGGCGGCCCTGGTGGCCTTCCTGCCCATGAACCTAGCCCTCACCGCGGCGCTCAACCAACGCGCCCCCGCCCCCCCCCGGCCAAGG
>CAZXNP010000122.1:0-6484 GCA_964642035.1 uncultured Anaerolineales bacterium
CAGGAATGCCGAGACCGATCTCGTATGCCGTCTTCTGCTTGAAAAAAAAACAAAGGTCGATCCACCGCGACAAGCATCGTAGTATCCAGCTCGAGCACGTGCGCATGCAGGCCGACGAGCTGGTCCCCCGCCGCGACTCCATGGGCGGCCTCCAAACCCTTCGGCCCTTACCCGGGGCGGCCATGATCGAGGAGCCCGCGGTCGCCCGAGCGGCTGCGGAGAGGTGCGCCGTGGCGGTCGACAATCCCCTGACGGCGATCCGGGCCAACGCGCCCTTCGTGGGCCGGGTGAGGGAGCTAGATCTGTTGCGCGCTGCCTGGTCGTCCGCGAAGGGCGGCCGCCCCGCCCTTGTGGCCTTGAGGGGCGAGGCTGGCATTGGGAAGACCCGCCTGCTGGCGGAGGTGGTCGACGGCCTCGAGGACGCCGCCGTGGTGGCCGCGCGTTGCCACGAGTCGGATGGCAGCCGGCCGTACGCGCCCTTCATCACGGCCTTACGGACCGCCGATAGCCAGGGCCTGCTGGCCGAAGTGGATCTGCCCGAACTGTGGCAGCGGGAGCTGGGGCGGCTGCTGCCCGAGTGGGCGGCGGGCTCCCCGGCGGTGAACGCTCCCCTAGATGGGCAGCGGGATCGCGATCGTCTGTTCGAGGCCATTCGCGTTGCAGTTGCGGCCCTGGCCGAGAGGCGCCCCGTACTCCTGTTGGTCGACGACTGCCAATGGGCCGACGAGACGTCCCTTAGCCTCCTCGGGTATCTCGCCCGAGGCCTTGGGACCAGTCGCTGCCTCCTGGTGGTGGCCTGGCGCCCGGAGGAGCTCAACCCCCAGCGGCGAGAGAGTCTGCGGTCCCTGGCCGCCCTCGGGCACTCGGTGTCCGTCGGTCCCTTGGGGCCTCGCGACACGGCTACCCTGGTCCAGACCCTAGCCAAGGCAGTACAAGCCCCCCAACGATTCGCGGCGCGGCTTCACTCGAAGACTGGGGGCAATCCCTTCTTCCTGCTGGAGACTCTGAGCGCCCTGTTCGAGCAGGGGACGCTGAAAGCTGTTGACGGCGAGTGGGCCACCAGCGGGGGCCTCGCGGCGGGAGACTACGGCCCTCTTCCTGTGCCGGCCAGCGTCGGGCTGCTCATCGACAGCCGGCTAGAGCGCCTGTCTGATGATGCCCGAGGCCTCCTGGAGTGCGCCGCGGTGCTGCGGCGCGACTTCCGGTTCGATTTGGCCCAGGCGGCCAGCGGACTGCCGGCCACCGCGGCCCTGGACGGCCTGGACTCCCTCCTCGCCCAGGGGCTGGTGCGGGAGGTGGCGCGCAGCGGCCCCTCGGCGGCCAGGTACGACTTCGTCCACGCCTTGGTGCGGGACAGGGTATACCAGCGGCTGTCCGGGGCGCGGCGGCAGTTTCTCCATCGGCAAGTCGCGGGGCGACTGGAGGCTCAGGACAACCCAACCGCCGAGCGGGTGGCCTATCACTATACCCGTGGGGGCGTGCGCGATCGGGCCTGCGGGTGGCTCCTGCGGGCGGGGGCCTCGGCCCTGGCGGTATATGCCGCCGAGGATGCGGCGACCCACTTCCGGGCTGCCCGCGAGCTCGCGGTATCGCCGGAGGAAAAGCACGGAGCCCTCATCGGTCTGGGTGACGCTCTGATGCTGTTGGGTCGAGGCGGCGACGCCGTGGCGGCCTTCAACGAGGCCTTGGTCAGCGCCGGAACCGGTGGGGCCCGAGCTGAGATCCTGCGGCGCGTCGGCCGGGCCCAGGAGCGTTCAGGCTCCTTCGATTTGGCTCTGGAGGCCTTCGAGGGCGCCCGGGAGTCCCTTGGGGATTCGGTGGCATGTCTCACCGGGGCTCGAGTGGTCGATGGCCTGGCGACGGTGTACGTGCGACTGGGCCGGCCAGCAGAGGCGGTGGCGCTGTGCTTGGAGGCCCTCGGCTGGCAGCTGCCGAAGGGGGGCGTCGAAGCCGAGGCGTGGTTGCGAAACACCCTTGGCATGGCGTACTTGTACACTGGTGATGTGCCGGCGTCCCTTGCCCAGCTGAGGCGCAGCCTGGAGTTGAAGCGGCAGCTGGGGGACCGCCTTGGCGAGGCCACCCTCCTCAACAACATCGGCGTGGTGTACTACCGAACCGGTGACGACCCCCGAGCCCGGGATCACTACGCCGCTAGCCGCGAGGCCAAGGAGGCCATAGGCGATCGCTATGGGACGGCCATAGCCCTGGTGAACCTGGCGCTAATGGAGACCCACTTGGGTGCATTCGACGAGGCCCAGGGCCATCTCACCCTTGCCAGGCAAAGGGCCGAGGCCGTCGAGGCCACCTGGCTCATGCCGGAGATTCATCGCGTGGCGGCCCAGTGGGCCATGGCCGTGGGGGACCTGGACCGGGCCCGGGATGAGGCCACGGGTGCCCTGGAAGCCGCCGAGTCCCTGGGGGTGCCCGCCTTCATCGGAGTAGCTCACAGAGTCCTCGGATCGGTCAAGGCCGGCGAGCAGGCCGGCGCGGCCGAGGAGCACTTCGAGACCAGCTTGGCGGTATTTGAAATGCTCGAAGACGAGCATGAGCAGGCCAAGACCCACCAGGCGTACGCCGAGGCGCTATTGGCCGAGGGGCGCCGCGACGCGGCGGCCTTGCACGCTGAGGTGGCGGCGGAGGTATTTCGGCGGAGCGGCGCCGACGGCCGCCTCAGCCGAATTGAGAGGCTCCTCGGCGGCTAGCCCCGTGGCCAACCGCCTGGCCGCTGCCAGCTCCCTCTACCTCACCCAGCACGCTGACAACCCCGTCGACTGGTATGCCTGGGGCGAGGAGGCCTTTGCCCGGGCCCGGGCCGAGGACAAGCCGGTGTTCCTGTCCATCGGTTACTCGGCCTGCCACTGGTGCCACGTCATGGCCCGAGAGTCCTTCTCATCGGTGGCGGTAGCGGCCATCCTGAACGAGCATTTCATCTGCATCAAAGTCGATCGCGAGGAGCGGCCCGACGTCGACGCCGCCTACATGGAGGCGGTTCAGGCCATGACTGGCCGCGGCGGGTGGCCCCTATCAGTGTTCCTGACCCCTGACGGCACCCCGTTCTACGGTGGCACCTACTACCCGCCGGCGCCGCGGTTGGGCATGCCCGGTTTTCCCCAGATTCTCGCCGCAATCGTCGATGCCTGGACGAATCGACGCCGGGAGGTGCTTCAAGGCGGCCGCCGCCTGGCGGCTGCCGTCGCCAGGTCGGCTCGTGAGGGTGAGGCGGCAACGGGCGACGGTCCTGGCGCCGAGGCCGTGGACGCCGCCGTAGCCGCCCTGGTGTCCGGAGCGGACCGGCTCCATGGCGGCTTCGGGGACGCCCCCAAGTTCCCTCAGGCCCCGGCCCTGGCTTTCCTCCTATCGCGGCACGCCCGAAGGCCCGGAGGGGACCAAGGGGCCCTCGACGTGGCCCTAGCGACTTTGGGCGGCATGATCCGGGGGGGAATCCACGATCAGCTCGCCGGGGGGTTTCATCGCTACAGCGTCGATGAAGCGTGGACCGTGCCCCACTTCGAGAAGATGCTGTACGACAATGCGCAGCTGGCGTGGCTGTGCGCGGCCGCGTGGCAGATCTCGGGCGTCGAGCGCTTCCGGCAGGTGGCCGGCTCCACCATGGACTTCCTGGTCGAACATCTACGGGGCTCCCACGGCGCCTTCCTGGCGGCCATCGACGCCGACTCCGAGGGCGAAGAGGGCGCCTACTATGTGTGGTCCACCAGTGAAATCGAGGCGGCGGTGGATCCCGAGGCGGCGGCAGTGGCTCGGCTGTGGTACGGGGCTACGCCGGCCGGGAACTTCGAGGGCCGCAACGTGCTCACGGCCCGGGCCGATGCCGAGGCCGTGTCCACCCTCGGTCTGTCCGAAGAGGCGCTTCGGGCGGCCGGCGTCCGCGCCCGCACGGCGCTCCTCGCTGCCCGGCACCGCAGACCTGCGCCGAAGGTCGACCCCAAAGTGGTGGTGTCGTGGAATGGCCTCGCCATCGACGCGGCCGCCCGGTGCGGAGTCGCTCTTCAGCGGCCGGACCTGGTAGCGGCAGCCGTGGGCGCGGCCGAGTTCCTGCGCCGGGAGGCGCGGGTGGACGGCGGCCTGGCCCACTCGTGGGCAGCCGGGGGGGCGGACGTGCCCGCCTTCCTGGAGGACGAGGCCGCCATGGCATTGGCCTGCTTCAGCCTGTATGACGCCACCTTGGACGGTTCATGGCTAGAGTGGGCCGAAGAGCTGGTCGACGGGTTCCTGGTGGCCCACGCCGACGGTCCCGGGGCCCTGGCCCGGACCACGGCGCAGCATGGGGCGCTGTTCGTGCGCCAGAAGGAGCTGGTGGACGGCCCTGTCCCGAGCGGCAATGCCCAGGCCGCCGCGGCGTTGCTCCGAATGGCGGCCTTGAAGGGCGAGGCCGGCCTGGAGGACCTGGCCCGGGACATCCTTCGGGCCGCCGGCGACCTCGCCGCCAGGGCTCCCGGGGCCGTTGGTGGCCTCATGCAGGCCTTGGACACTCTGCTGGCCGGTTCCCTGGAGGTGGTGGTCGTCGGCGCGGCCAGCGACCCAGCGACCGCCGACTTGGTCCGTGCGACCCAGGGGGTCTTTCTTCCTGGCGCCACTAGGGTCGTGGCCGGCGACGGCTGGCTGTATCCTCCGACGCCCCTCGTGGAGGGGCGCCTCGCCGGGGGGGTGCCGGCGGCCTATGTGTGCCGCAGCGGGACCTGCGATCTGCCCGCCCACAGGCCCGAAGCACTCCTGGCCCAGCTGCCGACGCCGGCGGCGCCGGAGGCGGAGTGGCCCCTGGTCCCAGACCCTACTCGGGGCTCCAGGCGGGGGCGTCCGGGGCTCCGGTGAGGGTCGCCGGCCAGGCCGGCAAATCTTCGTCAGACAGCTGATCCGACGGGTGGAGCCATAGGCCGAGGATACCGCCGCCAAGGGTGCGGAGCACGTCTTGTCCGGGGCGCACATCGACGCCGGCGGGGGCTGCCAGGATAGCATCGGCAAGCTCCAGGGCCGCGTTGACGGCCCCGGGCAGGTCCAGGTCGTTGTCCAGGGCGGCGGTGAAACGTGGCCCGAAGGGAGCCGGGTCGAAGATGGGGCCAGAACCTCCTGGCCGCGCCATGGCACCGTGAAGGGCCCGGGTCAGGGCCGCCGTGGCCTCCAACTCGTCGGCTGACCACTCCCATGCCACCCGGTACGGGTGGCGCAGGAGATAGAGGCGCACGGTGTCGGCGTCGTGCCGGTCCAGGAGATCGGACACCATCACCAGATTGCCAACACTCTTGGCCATCTTGGCGTTGTCCTTGCGCACCATGGCCGTGTGAACCCAAAACCTCACGAAGGGAGGCGATGCCTCGGGGGGGCCGGCCACGAGGCGTTCGCAGGCGTGATGCGGGAAGCGGAGATCATCGCCGCCCCCGTGGATGTCAACGATGGGGCCCAGGTGTTTCGTGGCCATGGCCGTGCACTCGATGTGCCAACCGGGGCGACCGGGGCCCCAGGGGCTGTGCCACGCCGGCTCTCCGGGAGCGGCGGATTGCCAGAGCACTGGGTCGAGGGGGTTCTCCTTGCCGGTATCTTCGGGGTTGTTGCCCCGGGCATTGGCCACGGCGAGGAGTTCTCCCGGGGGGGTCTGGGCCAGGGCGTCGCCGGTGAGGGCTCCCCGGGGGATGCGCAAGTACACGCTGCCGTCACCCTCATAGGCGCGCCCTGCCGCCAGCAACCGGGCGATGACGGCGATAATCTCCGGCACGGCCCCGGTGGCGGCCGGGAAAACCTCTGGGGGGCGAAGGTTGAGGCGCCTCATGTCGCCGATGAACCTAGCCGTCCAATCCTGGCCCAGCTCTCGCCACCCGCGGCGAACGTCAGCGGCGCGGCGCAGGATGTCGTCGTCGATGTCGGTGAGGTTCTGGACGTACCGTACCGGCCAGCGGTGGGTCACCTCCATGTGGCGAATCAGCACATCGAAAACGACGTAGGTGAAGGCATGCCCGAGATGCGTGGTATCGTAGGGCGTGATGCCGCACACGTACACGGTTACCGGTTGCCCCGGCCGCGGACGGAAACGCGCCACCGCGCCCCGGGCAGAGTCGTATAGACGCATGGGAATTCCGCGCGGGGAGCTTGGGGCCGACGAGTATAGGTGCCGGCGCCCGGAGGCGCTAGCGGGTTGGCCGAGAACCCCTTTTCGCACCGAGGGCCCCGGGGCACGGACCGAAAGCCGAAGGGGCTCTTCGGCCGGACTCCAAGGGCGGACAACGGGGGTCAGCCTGGTCCTGGCGGCGAGCTTGGTGCTCCAGGCGGTGGGTTGCCGTCGCCCTCCCCTGGAGCCGATCAGCCCCGGCAAGGTGGAGGGCAGTCCTGTTGTCGACGCCGCCGGCCCTCCTCCCGAGGCCCATCTGGTGACGGCTACCCCAAGGGAAGCGACCGCCACGCCGGTGCCCGCGGCGACGGTGGGGGTTGGGCGGCCCCGGCCCTGGGGGGGCCCGCCGGGGTCGCGCTGGGGGGG
>CAZXNP010000123.1:0-6466 GCA_964642035.1 uncultured Anaerolineales bacterium
CGGTGACTTATGACGCCAACGGTCACATCACCAGGATTGAAGTGCCAGCGAACGCGCCGGATTCAAGAGATACCGTGATTGCTGTACAGTCTGATGTACCCATCGTCACCGATCCGGATGCCAAAGGTAAGTATCACTGGTATACCAATCGCAGGACCAGACACACCGACATTCGGGACAGCGACAGTGCAGGGAAACAGGCATTACCCAAAGCCGTTACAGGAGATTAATATTATGAAAACCCTATTGAAATCATTGATACTGACGATTTACTGCTTCGCAGGTGTGGCGGCTTGTGCCGCCGAGTCGTCGCATCCAAACATCGTCTATATCCTCGCCGACGACCTCGGTTATGGCGATGTGCAATGCCTCAATCCCGAACGGGGAAAAATCGCGACACCGAATATGGACAAGTTGGCGTCGCAGGGAATGGCCTTGGCTGACTCAGAGATCAAGTTCGATGCTTCCGGGCGGCCGAGCAAGCTGGTGCTGGGCGGTATGGATATGCTCCAGTCGGGTTCTTCGGCGGGGTTTGTCCTTCACTATTCCAATGGCAAGGACGTAACGGATACACGTCTGGACAACATCTCCACTTCCGGCAATAAAATCAGGGCATCCGATGCCGACAGGAAACACAATTTCACCTTTGAAATCGATGCCTATCCCAATCACCTGACGATCCAGTTGCTGGACGCCCAGGGCATCGGAACGGGCCGGGATTACAGCTTGAGCTTGGAGCTCGATTCCACGGATATCGCTGCTTATGCGCTCAATGATTTGGCGACGGCCAATTTCGAAGGTAAAAAGCACAAAAGCACCGAGATGAAAATAGGGAGAAAAAACACCGTGCTGAGTTGGCCCTATCTCTGGGGCAGACCGCGCCCGGACGGGACACACGGCAGTGTGGTGCTCTACGATAACAGATTGAACGGAAGCGCACGCGATGCGGTGCTGGCCGAGATCTGGTCCGTCGAGGGAACGGCCGGCCGCATGGTGCGCCCGGCCGGTCAGGCGACGTGGACGGAAACGGACGTGATGGCCTGGGTCAAGCGGTGGGTCGCGAAGTTCTCAAGAATAGCTGTGGTGAGCGTTGCGGGCCAGAATGAGGCGCAGCTCTACAAAATGACGGATACCTACGTCATTCCCAGCGGTGCCAACCGGGTGTATATGTTTGGCGGCGTCTGGAGGGGGGAAGAAAAGCTCAACTACCTGTCCAATGTCTCCGTCAATACCAACCTATTTCCCAACGGCAAATCTGATTTGATTGCCTACAGTGACTATCTGGCGAGGCATGGGATCAATCTGCAACTCAAAAGCCTCGGCCCCCAGATCGGTAGAAACGACAGTCGCTACTTTTCTCCGGCCAAGGCGGATCATCGAATTGCGAGCTGGGTCAAAGGCACGCTGGCGGAGGCCGTTGACAGCTCCGCCACAAGCATTCGTTTCCGACCCGGCCCGGGCTACATCAAGATGAGAAGTGATGGTTTTTTTATGCGTCTAGGGAATGAGATGGTCGAGGCGAAAAAGATAACGGTTTCCAATGATCATCTGTGGATCCTGGAGCGCTGTCAACGAGGCTACGGCGGAACCACCGCGAAACCCCATGACGCCGGCACCGATATGGCCGGATATATCCAATCAAATGGTGTGTTTGATTTTGCGGACGATTTTGGTGAACCCAACAGCCTGGCCGAACAAGTTTGCGGTGAATACGGGGACTTCCTCAACGAGGTGAACGTGGGGCATCTGCACTTTGACGGCACCGGCAGGATGGGCATTACTCCCTGGTATGTCCGGGATTTCACGGACTATGTTTACAGCAGGCAGAACCAGCCGGTCACCGGCAGCACCGTGGGGGGAGGGATCCAGGCCAATTTCGAGAAGCAGTTCAGTGCCGCCAAGGCGATCAGCGGGGCCACCGGCTATCGCGAGATTCGCATCGGCCCGCGTTTATACCAAAAAGGCCGGAAGCACACTGACTTTGCGACCAGCATGCTGGATCTAAACTTTGATGTGTCGGACGGGATCAGGCTCGGGAGCCGTCGGCCATCCTTCCGTGGTGGACAAAGCGGCGCCGTCCTTTCCTTGGACACCTTGAACCGCTACGGATTGGCCGGCTATGCGTTTCAGCTTTTCAAGGACTGGGGCGAACTGGCTCCGGTGTTTGACGACGCCGATGCGGATTACGTCAACGCCTTTGTGACCAAGCATGGCAACCATTCCCAGGGTGAAGATGTTCTGGTGCTCAGCAAGAACGGCGATGGAAACTACATCTTCACGCCCCACCGCGTCATGGGACGGACTTCGGGCAAGGATGCTCCATTCACCATTGATCAGGAATGGGGCGCGGTGTCACGTTTTCAGAACATTACCGCCGGCACGACCATGGAACTGCTCAATCCCTACGTCGCGCAGGAGCCGCAGGTGGTGATCTACGTTGAAGCTGCTTCCCAGGCCCTGCGGGATCCCCTGATCAAGGTCAACGGCAAGGGAGAACTGGCCGTGAAGGGTGAGATACAACCCAACGAATACATGGAGTTCAAGGGCGGCAATACCGTGAAGGTCTATGACTGCAACTGGAACCTGCTCCGCAGCCTGCCGGCCATGACCGAGTCGTTTACCGTCAACAAGGGCAACAATACCGTCACTACGGCGGCGGGCAGTGGTTCCGACAAACCGAATCTCAGAGTGCAGTATATCACCCTCGGGCCGGTTCATGTTCTGGACTCAAACAAGCACCTCAGGAGACAAGCGAGGTCGAATTGATGAAGGTCCCGAATTGATCCAAAAAGACATGAACAAACTAAAATCACTGTTTCCGGTGTTGATGTTATCCATGCTGGCGTGCGAGTGTCCGGCTACACCCGGCGAAGGAGTATTCAATGTGAAATCGTTTGGCGCGACGGGCGACGGCGTCACGCTGGATACCAAGGCGATTCAGCAGGCGATTGATGCGTGTAGCGAAAACCAAGGCGGCACCGTCTGGGTGCCGCCGGGCAACTACGCCGTCGGCGTGATCCACTTGAAGAGCAACGTCACCCTGTCGCTGGACTATGGCGCCAGTCTGCTGGGCAGCACGAATAGGGACGACTATCCCACGAAAGGCCTTCGCGCCGCGCGGGAGGGAAATTCCGAATGCCTTCTTTATGCGGAAGACGCGGCCAACATCCGGCTGGAAGGTCTCGGCGCGATTGACGGTCGCGGAAAGCCGGAGTTCTTTCCGAAACGCGCGGGCCCCGGCGGCAGGGACAATCGCCCCAGGCTGATCCGTTTCGAGAACTGCCGGAATCTGACGTTCTCCGGTCTAACCTACAAGAATCCGGCCTTCTGGGGGATTCATCTGGTTGATAGTCGCAATGTGCATTTCGACGCGGTGACCATCCGTTTCCGGAACAACGGAGCGAACAACGATGGACTGGACCTCGACGGCTGCGAAAACGTGTTGATCGAGAATTGCGATATCCAGTCGGGCGATGATGCGATCTGCCCGAAAAGCTCGCGCAACCCCTGCCGGAATATCGTCGTGCGGAATTGCAAAGTCTCCAGCGCGACGGCAGCGTTTAAGTGCGGGACCTCCTCGCAGGGTGGATTCATCGGTGTGAGCGTAACGGACTGCTATTTTTACGACTGTCCCATGGGGGGAATCAAGTTGATGGTGGTGGATGGAGGTCGGCTGGAGAACGTGAAGATTGACCGGATTGTCATGAAAAATGTGGGCAATCCCATCTTCATCCGGCTCGGCAACCGGGGCCGCATATACACCCGCAACACGGCAACCGGATCCAATACGGGAAAAGGACGACCCGAAGGTGCCGGGGTTGGATCAATCAAGGGGATCAGGATCAGCAATGTGGATGCGGAGGTGACGGTGGAGGACCGGGCAAAGGCAGCCCGCGTTCCGTATAAGAACCTCAAGCTGGTCACTACTCCGGGACTGACGGATGCGGAAAAGGTGAGATCCGGGCCGATCATGATCACGGGCATACCTGGCTATAACGTCGAGGATGTCACGCTGGAGAACATCCGGCTTACTTATCCTGGCGGCGGATCAGCCGAGGATGCCCGGGGGGACGTTCCGGAGCTGATTGCGCATTATCCCGGACAAATATTTTTCGGCGTGCTGCCGGCATGGGGGGCCTACATCCGGCATGCCCGGAATATAGAGTTCAAGAACGTCACCATGGAGCTGAGGGGGCCGGACAAACGTCAAAAGCTGTTCCTCGAGGACGTGGAAGGTTTCGTGAATCACTGATGAATGCTTCGATAAAACGACTGTTCACATTTTTGGTCCTCGCGCAGGTGGGATCCGCTGCGGCATCGGGCGCGGAAAGCTTGCTTCCCTTGCCAGATGGTAAATCGCCTGAAACCGTTGCCGCCATGTGGGCGGGCTATGATCCAACGCTTGAGCCGCTGGAGATTGAAATCGCCAAGGAGTGGGAGGAAGACGGGGTGGTGTTGCGGGCTGTCCGTTACTGCATCGGGACCTTCAAGGGGAAAAAATCGTGGATGGGGGCTTACTACGGCTTCCCTAAAGGGGGCCGCGATTTGCCCGGACTGGTTCAGGTGCATGGCGGCGGCGGGGCCGCGAGCAAGGATGAGTGCCTGAACAACGCCCGGCGCGGTTATGCGACCCTTTCCCTCAACTGGCGCGCGGATGATAAATATATCACGAAGGGAAATCTTCCGGCCAGCGCGCAGACCGACTGGGGAGCGGTGGACGGAAGCCAAAGCAGGGAAGCGCGGGGCATCGAGCCGGACAACGACAAAAAGTATGATCCGATTCCTTCCGGTCGCAACGAGGGCTATTTCCTGCGGACGCTGGCGGCGCGCCGGGCGCTGACCTTTTTGGAGAGGCAGCCGGAAGTGGATGGGAACAGGCTTGGGATTTACGGCCACTCGATGGGCGGAGTCATCACCATCGAGACGGCCGCCATAGATCCCCGGGTCAAAGTCGCCGTCCCGTCGTGCGCTCCTCCCATTGATCGTGACGACAGCCTGGTCGCCCGAACGGGCAATGCGGCCGGCTACGTCGGGCTTCTGACCTGCCCGGTGCTGTTCTTGAGTCCGGCGAACGATTTCCACGGTCAAATTCGTGACATCGAATGGATCCTCGATCACCTGCCGACCAGGGAATGGCGGCTGGCGCGTTCCGAGCATCTGAACCACAAGCACAACAACAGCTCGTTGGCGGCGATGTATCTGTGGTTGGATGCTCATTTGAAAAACTCGTTCGTGTATCCTGAGAGCCCGAAAATTGCGATGGCCTTGAAGACCAAGGACGGACGGCCGCTGGTCACGATCACGCCGGATGCGTCTCGGACGGTGGAGTTCGTTGATGTATTTTATTCCCGGGACGCGAAGTTCAGCGTTTACCCAGATATGGAAAGGCGGGTTTGGAAATTCGCCAAAGCGGTTCAAGCGGGCGGGGACTATGTAGCCCATCTGGACTTGTTCGGTTTGGAAGAACCGCTGTGGGTGTATGCCAATGTCCATTACAAGCTGGATCAGGCTCCTGACGCTTACCGCTTTCCCAAACCTACCGACACGCTGACTGTCAGCTCGCGGTTGATTGTGAAAACCGGCGAAGAACTGCAGGCGGCCGGAGCCAAGGCCACGCTCAAGCCGACCAACATCATCGAATCGTTTGGCGACGATTGGGAAAAGGAATGGATTTTTCCGCGCGGCGGCACTTGGCCGATGGAATCGTGGAAATTGAATGACCAGCAGGTTCCGATGCCGGCCAACGGAAAATTGGTGTTGGAGCTCGCGAGCGAACAACCGAACCGCTTGAAAGTACGCGTCGGCGCCTACAGCGGGGATTTTGCCCTCAAAGGAGGCAATGTGCCCGAGGTCATCGAAGTGTATCCCTTGGGAGACGCCCAAAATAGAACCGAGGGCACGGCGAGGGACAAGAAGGGTTCATCGCGGCTCAACCTGGTTCTGGGTCCAAGCGGCGGAAAATGGAATGGAGCCCCGCCGAAATTCAGGAGCATCCATTGGGAAAAAGGCTCGGCCGGAGCGGCTGAGTAATCCGATGATCCATGCCCGCTTCATTTTATTCCCGAAACTCTCCTATTATGAATACAACCAAAACACTGTTGCTGGCCGTTATGACGGTCGTGGCCGGGCTAAATTGCCAGGCGGATGCATCCGCTGCGACTTTTAATGTGAAGGATTATGGCGCGGCGGGCGACGGCGTCACGCTGGATACTCAAGCGATTCAGCAGGCGATTGATGCGTGCAGCGCTAACCAAGGGGGAACCGTGTGGGTGCCGGCGGGCAATTTCGTCATCGGTACGATCCACTTGAAGAGTCACGTCACGTTGTCGCTTGATCATGGTGCGAGTTTGCTGGGCAGCCAGGATTGGGCGGACTATCCCACCGACAATCTGCGGCGGGCGCGCGAAGGTCAATCGGAATGCCTGCTCTACGCTGAGGACGCGACCAATATCCGGCTTGAAGGTCT
>CAZXNP010000124.1:0-6414 GCA_964642035.1 uncultured Anaerolineales bacterium
CCACCACCCGCAGGCGAGGCGCCGCCCGCAGGAGGGCCTCCGCGAGGCCGGCGCAGGCCCCCACCAGGTGCTCGCAGTTGTCGAGCACGAGGAGCATCGCCTTGGTGCCAATGGCCCGCGCCAGGGTCTCGGTGGCGTCGGCGCCGGCCTCCTCCCGCACCTTTAGCACATCGGCCACGGACTTGGGCACAAGGTGCGGATCCTCCACGGGAGCCAGATCCACGCACCAGACGCCGTCGGGATAGGCAGGCATTGCGCCGCGGCCAGGGCCATCACCCACCTCCCGGCCAGGCGCCGGCGCCACCAGTTGCCCCGCCAGCTCCATGGCCAGGCGCGACTTGCCGCAGCCCCCAGGCCCAGTGAGGGTCACGAGTCGGTTGGCCGCGATGAGGCGCAGCGCCTCGGCCAGCTCTTCCTCGCGGCCCACGAAGCTCGAGATGGGGGCTGGGAGGTTGTGGGGCACCCTTCCCGCGGCGGCCCGAGCCAGCACCGACGCCCCAGGCAGCTCCGCCCCAAGGAGACTGGCCACGACGTCCGGCCCCTCCGCGCACCGGATAGCCTCGACAAGGCGCACGGTCTTTGGCATCGGCTCCACGTCGAGATCCCGGGCCAGGACCCGCCGGCACTCCTGAAAGGCCCGCAGAGCCGCCGCCCTATCGCCCCCCAGATATCGCAGGCCGATCACAAGGCGGTGGACCTCCTCTCGCAAGGGGTCGCGGGCCAGGAGCCGAGCCGCCGCCGCCACCGCCCCGCGAGGGTCGGCCTCGGCGGCGCACAGCCCGACCAGGCGCCATAGGGCATCGTCCAGAATGCGCCCCAAGCGTTCCCGCTCGGCTAAGACCCAATCGTCGTAGACATCGACAAGCAGGTCCGCCGTGTACAGACCAACACCGCGTTGCAGGCGCACAAGGTCGGTGGCAGCTTCGAGGCCCTCACCGGCGGCGACCGGCGTTCCCCCGCATCCGCCGAGGGTCAGCCCGCAGGCCGTCTCGAAGGCCGCGACGTCGAGCCAGTATTCGGCGGCGCTACTCCATTGAACCGTGACCCGGTCGGCCATCACCCAAGGCGGGGCATCCTGCTCAGGCTTTGGCAGCTGGCGCTGCAGCATGTGCAGCTGGCGCCGGAGGTTGGTCAGGGCATGATCTTCGTCGGTGTCCGGCCATAACGTGAAGGCAACGTGCTTTCGTGCCAGGGGCTGGCCGCGGTGAAGCAAGAGAAAGGCCCACAATCGTTGCGTGGCGACGGGAAGCGTCGGCATGACCGACTGGCCGCTGATCGATGCCCGCATGTGCCCGAAAAGCCGGACTTCGAACATCCTTGGCTCCTGGAGACTCGGTCCGGGGCGCAGGCATATTAAACCCCTCGACCACGGTTGACGCCACTATGGGGCGTCATGCACATCTTTCAGTATATCCGACCCCGGTCTAGGCGACGAGGGGCCTTTGCCTTTCGGTAACCCCACAGCGCCATGGAACCAGGTAAGTCACGGACGCAAAGACCCTGCAGCACGCCCCCAGAAAAAGGCGACGGCGGAGGCGTTTCAGCCCCCGCCGTCGCAACCCGCTAATGCGCCGGGATTGTTAGCTTTCTGTAGCCGGGGGCCGCGGCCCAGGAGCGGTACGGCTGCCGCGGAAAGCGTGAGCCGCGAAGTCGCGGATCTTTCCGAGGCGGGTGGCAAACTCCGGCATCTCGAGCCCAATCGTCAGGACGGCCTTGTCTGGATTGCGCTGGGCCGTCATGGCCGCGTCGGCAATCCGGGCCACCGAGACGGTCAGTCCCACATGGGCGTCAGCCAGGCTGGCCGGCGCCAGGGCGGCGGTGCCCTCGAGATCGGCAACAGTCCACTTGCCGATACGAGCCAGGTCTGCCAGGGCCTCCGCGTCGATTGCAGTCGGATTCTCGTGGGCCGCCATGACAGCGACCTCAACGTCGGCGGCCCACGCGGCGATGTCCGCCGCGAAGGGGCCCATTGCGTCGCGGTAGTCCTCCGCCGGGTTGGCCGAGGCCACCCCCGAGGTGGCAACGAGGGCAGAAACCAAGAAGGCCGTGGTCCCAAGAAGGTGAAGCGTGCGGCGCATCGAATGTCTCCTGTGTTCGTTCAAGGCTTGAGGGGCGCAGGGCCCGTATGCCCTTCCGATGCCTAGAGGCTACCCGATCTTAGGCGGGGCGCCTGACGGCCAGGCCCTGGCCGGCCGACCGGAAGCGGTCTTATCGCTGACTGAAGCCTGACGGCCCCCGGCGCAGCCCTTGACCGGCTTCGGGGCAGCCGCTACCAATCCCCATACAAAGTCAGGAGGTCCAGCCCATGCGCATGAGTCGACTCTTCGGGCACACCCTGCGCCAGGCGCCGGGCGATGCGACCCCCGAAGGTCATGCCCTGCTGCTCAGGGCCGGCTTCATCCGCCAGGTGGCCGCCGGAATCTTCAGCGAGCTCCCCCTTGGACGCCGAGCCATGGTCCGCATCGAGTCCCTACTGCGCCAGGAAATGGAAGCCCTCGGGGGGCAGGAGATCAAGATGCCGGTAGTCCTGCCTGCCGACCTCTGGCGGGAGACAGGCCGGTGGAGCACGGTGGGGGCCGAGCTGGGACGCTTACGCGACCGGGGTCAGCGAGACCTTGTCCTGGCCATGACCCACGAGGAGGCGGTGGGCCATCTGACCCGGAGCGAGGTGCGCTCCCATCGTGATCTGCCGGCCCTCGTGTTCCACATTCAGACGAAGTGGCGCGACGATCCCCGGCCCCGGGGCGGTCTGATCAGGGTGCGGGAGTTCACGATGCTCGACAGCTACAGTCTGGATGCCGACGTAGACGGCCTCGACCGTCAGTACGAGGCCCATCTTGAAGCCTACCATCGGATCTTCCACCGCCTCGGCCTGCCGGTGGTGGCCGTGGAGGCGGATACCGGCATGATGGGGGGCCAGGTGTCCCACGAGTTCATGTACTTGAGCCCGGTGGGCGAGGACACGGTGCTGATCTGCGACGGCTGCACCTACAAGGCCAATCGCCAGGTAGCCCGGGTCGGCCGGCCGGAGGCGGATGACGCCGCCCCCCTGACCGTAGAGCGAGTGGCCACCCCGGGGGCCACCACCATTGACGCCCTGGCCGAGTGCCTCGGCGTCGCGGCGGCGGCCACGGCCAAGGCCCTGTTCTACACCGCCGAGACGGCTGGACCGGCCCAGGAGGCCGACGCCCTGGTCCTGGCCGTGGTCCGGGGTGACATGGAGGCCAGCGAGACCAAGGTGGCCCGGGCCGCGGCCGCCCGGGGAATGCGCCCTGCCACCGCCGATGAGATTCGGTCCCGGGGGGCTGTGCCGGGCTACGGTTCCCCGGTGGGGCTCCGCCCGGGTCCGGGCCTGATAGTGGTGGTGGACGAGGCAGTTGCCTCCGCCCCCGGCCTGGTGGCCGGTGCCAACGAGGAGGGCTTCCACCTGAAGGGCGCCCGCTTCGGCCGAGACTACACTGCCACCGCTGTCGCCGATATCGTGGCCGCGGCGCCGGGCGACCCGTGCCCATCGTGCGGAGCCGCCATGAGGGCCGAGAGGGCGGTGGAGGTGGGCAATACCTTCAAGCTGGGCACCTCTTACAGCGAGGCCATGGGTTGCACCTTCCTCGACCGGCAGGGCCAGCGGCGGCCTGTTGTCATGGGCTCCTACGGCATCGGTGTCGGCCGGGCCCTGGCCTGCTTGGCCGAGGAGCATCACGACGAGGCCGGCCTAGCTTGGCCCATGGCGGTGGCCCCATTTGCCGCCCACCTGTTGTCCCTGCCGGGAGCCCAGGCCGAAGCCGAGGAGGCGCACCTCGCCGTTCAAGAGGCCGGCATCGACGTCCTATTCGACGACCGGGACGAGCGGCCCGGGGTCAAGTTCGCCGACGCCGACCTCATCGGCATCCCCATCCGGGTGGCGGTGGGTCGCCGATCCGTTGCCGCCGGCGGAGCCGAGGTTAGGTTGAGGCGTGAGACAGAGGCCCAGATCGTGGCCCTCGACAACTTGGGCCCGGCAGTGGCCGCCCTCGTCGACACCCTCGGCCGCCTATCCTGACGAGGCCGGACTCAGGCCGCTAGGGGGCCGGCCGAGAACCCCTTTTCGCTACCGCGGGCCGAATGCAAAAAGGGGCTTTTCGGCCGGGTTCTTACGGCACGAGGACGGCGGCTCCGTCGAAGCGCCCATGGCGTAGATCGTCCAGGGCCCGATTGGCGTCCGCCAGGGGATAGACGTGAACCGTTGTGCGCACCCCAGCCGCGGCGGCGAGGGGCAGGAACTCTTCGGCGTCCCGGCGGGTCAAGTTGGCCACCGACGCCACCGACCTCTCCTGCCAGAGAAGACGGTAGGGAAAGCCGGGCACATCGCTCATATGGATACCGGCGCACACTACCCGGCCCCCGGGGGCCACGGCCGCCAGGGCGGCTGGCACGAGGGCGCCCACCGGGGCGAAGATTATCGCCGCATCCAGCTGCGCCGGGGGCACCTCGTCAGAGCCCCCGGCCCACTCCGCCCCCAGGCGCCTGGCAAAGGCCTGGGTCTCCTGGTCGCCGGGCCGGGTGAAGGCGGCCACCCGGCGACCTTGGTGCCGGGCGAGCTGCAGCACGATGTGGGCCGCGGCGCCAAAGCCATAGAGGCCCAGCCACTCCCCATCGCCAGCCCGGGCCAGGGAGCGATATCCGATGAGACCGGCGCACAAGAGGGGCGCCGCCTCGGTGTCACCGAAGGCCTCGGGAATCGGGAAGCAGTACCGGGCATCGGCAACAGCGAACTCGGCGAATCCGCCATCGATGGTGTAGCCGGTGAACCGGGCCTGGGGGCATAGGTTCTCCCGACCCGAAGTGCAGTACCGGCACTGACCGCAGGTCCAGCCCAACCAAGGAATGCCTACTCGGTCCCCCACGGCCAGGGGCCGAGGGGCCACCGCCTCGAGCCGAGGGCTGCGCCCACTCATCCCATCGGGTGCTGCAACTCGGAGCCCCAGGGCATCCACCTCCCCCACCACCTGATGGCCGATGACCAAGGGCAACTTGGGGTCCGGAAGCTCGCCGTCGACGATGTGCAGGTCCGTGCGGCACACGCCGCAGGCGGCGACCTTGACCCGCACCTGCCCCGCCCCGGCCTCGGGGACGGGCAACTCTCGGGACGCCAGGGGGGCCGCCCGATGCCCCGGCGAAGACTCTAGCACTTGGGCGCGCATTGGGCTGGATTATGCCAGCGCAGTCCCATCCCTCCCCAGCCACGGCCCCGTCTAGGAACACGGCCGAAAAGCCCATTCGGCATTCGGACCGAGCTCCTAGTTAGCGCCCGGCGGGCAGTGGCGCTCCTTGTCGGAAAGCCGCCAAGATGTCCCCTCGCCCCTCAAGGGCGTAGTCACGCCACTGACCTGTCTCGTCGTGATAGACGAACCAGCACGCCGCCACCACGTCCTGGCCGGAGGCCCGGTTGTGGTCGTCGATCCACCGATAGGCCCCGGTGACGAATCCGGCCGTCGGTGTGGTGTACTGGTTGATCTCCGTGAGGAAGATGGGGGTACTCACCAGCCCCGCCTCAGCCACGGCACCGATCTGGCCCCCAAGCTCCGACGTGAACCTGGCCAGGGCGCGGGCCGACGATGACGTGGCGGCATCCTGGCCACCGTAGGCGTGAGGGGCAACACCATCCACCTCCAGGGGGTGGAGCAGGGCCAGAGTGTCAGTCAGATACGCCAGGCCGTCCTGCCACCGCGACGGGTCCCCCGCAGTGCCCGGAGACGGGGCCCCCACCAGGAGATAGGCGTCGGTGTTGCGCCGCAGGCGATCCCGCACCACCCTGTAGACCTGGGCGTAGTTCTCGGGGCTGCAAGCCTGGCGCCCAGCCAGGCACTCGGTGGGCCGGGACGGGTCATCCCCGGGAGCGTCCACGTTGCCCTCGTTGCCCATGATGAAGAATCGCACGCGACCGTCCGTCAGGCGGTGAAAGCGCAGGAAGGTGTCGGCGTACTGGTCCACCGCCGCGGCGTCGCCGGCCGGGGGCACCGGCTGCTTGCGCTGGTAGTCCACCCTCAGGATGATGCGGAAACCGGCCTCGTGTTCGGCCACCAGCTCCTTTGCAACTTGACTGTCGAAACGCTGGTCTGAGGTGTACACGACCTCCACAGCCCACGCCGTCAGCGCCGGCACCTGGTCGCTCCCCAACGCCACGCCCGTGAGGAGCTCGTCGGCCGAAAGATCGGGCCCGGCGAAATTCACCCCCACGAGGGTGCCTGCCAGGGCCGACGGATCGAAGACCGTAGCGGCGTTATCGTCGAGGCGCCGGCTCTTCGTCCGGGGCACCCACTCCTGGAAAGGAAGGGCCCGGGGAATGGACCAAGGCGCCAGGGTCGCCGTCGGCGCCGGGGTGGGGGTTGTTGTGGCGGTCGCCGTGGGCCAAGGCATCCGGTTAGGCAGCACGTC
>CAZXNP010000125.1:0-6367 GCA_964642035.1 uncultured Anaerolineales bacterium
GGCCGGGGCCTGTAGCCGCGGCCAGCCAGCCTCCAGCGGCCCCACCGCCGAGGGCACCGCGGCCCCTGTTACCACGGCCGAGGCCACGGCCCCGTCAGGAGAGACGCCCGAGGGCCAGGCGGCCGCGGACCACACCGAGGCCGATCTCCTGACTAACGTGCGGCAGCTGGTGTTCGAGGGCAAGCGCTCCGGCGAGGGCTACTTCAGCACCGACGGCCGCTACATGGTCTTCGAGGCCGAGCGGGAGCCCGAGGATCCCTTCTACCAGATCTACCTCATGGACCTCGAGACCGGCGACGTCAGTCGCGTATCGCCGGGCTTCGGCAAGACCACCTGCGCCTGGATCTATCCCGGCGGCGACAAGATCCTCTTCGCCTCCACCCATGAGGATCCCGAGGCCCGGACCAAGATGCAGGACATGCTGGACCTCCGGGCCGCCGGCAATGCCCCCCGGTACGAGTTCACCTTCGATGACACCTACGACATCTATCAAGTCACCAAGGGCGGCTCCGACTACCAAAATCTAACCAATTCTCCCGGCTACGACGCCGAGGGCTCCTGGTCCCCTGATGGACAGCACATTGCGTACACCTCGAACCGTCTCGCATACACCGAGGCAATGTCCGACGAGGATCAGAAGCTCTTCGACGAGGACCCCTCGTACATGGCCGACATCTACATCATGGACGCCGACGGGGGCAACGTGAAGCGCCTAACCGATCACAAGGGCTACGACGGCGGTCCCTTCTTCAGCCCCGACGGCCAGCGGATCGTCTACCGCAGCTTCAACGCCGAGGGCGTCCTGGCCGAGATCTGGACCATGAATCTGGACGGCAGCGACAAGCGCCAGCTGACCAAGATGGGCGCCATGTCGTGGGCACCCTTCTATCACCCCAGCGGCGACTACATCATCTACACCACCAACATCCTCGGCTTCCAGAACTTCGAGCTGTACATGGTGGACACGGCCGGAGCGAAGGAGCCGGTCCGGGTCACCTTCACCGACGGCTCCGACGTTCTGCCCGTTTTCACCCCCGCCGGGGACCAGCTCACGTGGGTGTCGCGGCGCACCGATGGCGACCCCCAGATCCACATCGCTGACTGGAACGACACCAAGGCCCGGGATCTCCTCGCCCTTGCTCCGGAGAGGGGCACCGTCAGCTACGGGGTGCAAGGGGGCAACCTCGCCGCGCCGGACCTGGCCTCCACATCCCCTGAGATCCGCGCCGAGGACGCCCGGCTCTACGTCGACAATCTGTCCTCCGACGAGATGGAGGGCCGCCTCACCGGCACCCCCGGTGAGGCCATGGCCACGGAGTATGTGGCCGACATCTTCGAGACCATCGGCCTCGAGCCAGCCGGGGACGACGGCTACTTCCAGCCCTTCGAATTCACATCGGGAGTCTCCCTCGGCGAGCCGAACGTGCTTTCGATCAAGTCGGCCGACGGTGAGGAAGTGCCGGCGGAGGTGGACACCGACTGGCGCCCCCTGGCCTTTTCGAAGCCGGGCTCGGCCGGCTTCGGCGACCTGGTCTTCGCCGGGTACGGCATCGTGGCCCCCACGGATGGGGACATGTCGGCCTACGACAGCTACGGCGACCTGGACGTGGACGGCAAGTGGGTCGTGGTCCTGCGCTACCTGCCGGAAGACGTGACTCCGGAGCGCCGCCAGCACCTGAAGCGCTACGCGTCCCTGCGGTTCAAGGCAATGGAGGCCCGGGACCGGGGAGCCGCGGGCCTCATTGTCGTCAGCGGACCGGCCAGCCAGGTGAAGGAGGACCTGGTGCCCCTGCGCTTTGACGCCAGCGTGGCGGGGGAAAGCATCACCGCCATCAGCATCACCGACGACCTGGCCCAACGGTTCCTTGCCGCCTCGGGGAAGGACCTAGCGGCGGCCCAGAAGGCCCTCGACGGCGGCGACGAGGTTCCCGGCTTTGCCCTGCCGGGCTACCAGGTGGGAGCCCACCTTACCCTGAGCTTCGACAAGGCCACCGGCCGCAATGTCCTGGGCCGCTTGCAGGTAGGGGAAGCCCCCAGCGAGCAGATGGTGGTGATCGGCGCCCATGTGGACCACCTCGGTCATGGGGAGGGCGGCGACTCCCTGGCCCGGCCGGAGGAGCAGGGCCAGATCCATCACGGCGCCGACGATAACGCCTCCGGTGTGGCCGGCCTCATCGAGATAGCCCAGCTCCTGGCCGACCAGAAGGCGGCCGGGGAGCTCGACGGCCTTCAGCGCGACATTCTCTTCGCCGCCTGGTCCGGCGAGGAGCTAGGACTCCTCGGCTCCAGCCACTTCGTCAAGACCTTTGCCGCCACCGACGAAGAATCCTTGTACCCGGCCATTGCCGCCTACCTCAACATGGACATGATCGGCCGCCTGGACAAGGGCGTTATCCTCCAGGGGGTGGCCTCGAGCCCCTGGTGGAAGGGGGAGGTCGAGAAGCGCAACGTTCCCGTGGGCTTGCCCCTGACCTTGAGCGACGATACCTACCTGCCCACCGACGCCACCTCCTTCTACTTGAAGGGGGTGCCGATCCTGGCTGCCTTCACCGGCGCCCACATGGACTACCACACCCCCCGAGACACGGCGGACAAGATCGACTACAAGGATCTTGCCAAGGTGGCCCACCTGATGGAACTCATCGCCGTGTCCACATCGGCCGCCGATGAGCCGCCGGAGTATGTTGAGGTAGCGGCCAACGCCCAGGGCTCCAGCGAGGGCCAGCGCAGGGTCTACCTCGGCACGATCCCCGACATGACGAACACCACCAGCGGCGGCGTCCTCCTGAGCGGCGTGGGCACCGACGGGCCCGCGGACAAGGCCGGTCTCAAGGCCGGTGACACCATCGTGGAGATGGCGGGCCAGCCCATCGACAACCTGTACGCTTACGCCCGGGCGCTGGATGCCCTGAAGATCGGCCAGGAGGTGGACATTGTCGTCGACCGTGGCGGGCAGCGCCTCACCATGAAGATCACGCCGGAGTCCCGGGAGTAGGCCACCTTTACGGCGCCGCCATGTGACGTCAGAATACGGGCCCTCGACCGGCCGTTGTTCGCGCCCTGGAGGAGGCCCGCCCGTGATCGTCATGGCGGCAGCGAATTCGCGCCCAAATCCGATGCCCTGCTGCCCGGGTGATGGACAGGCCTGGGAGCCCATGGGGCAGTCCACGGCCACCCCGAGCCCATCACCGCGCCTCGTGAGGGTCCTGGCCACCCTGGCCGTGGCAACCCTCGTGGCGAGCTGTGCCCGGGACGCAGCCCAAGAGCCCTCGGCGCCGGAGGCAACGTCCGAGGTCGCCCCAGGAGGGTCCCCAACTGGGGTCAGCGGCGAGGCCGAGGCAGATGATGGCGGCGCCGCCGCCCTCGACGCCGCCGCCGCCATCGACCTGGCACTATCGGCCCCCCTACCCCACGCCATCGACCTGACCGGGGAGCAGGCGGTGGCCGAGGCCGCGTCTCCGGGCACAACCCTTTCCGCCCTTCTCGAGGGCAAGAACTACGTGGCCACGGGAGCGTTCCCCGCCCTGGCGCCCACTGCCCCCGACGCAGAGACCGCCTGCGGCGGGGGCAATTGCGCCCAGGTCGAGTTCTATGACTTCAGCGATGCCACCGCCATCGTGGCCGTGGTCGATCCGGCGGCCGGCGCCATGGTGGATGCGCGGGTCCTGGCCTCTGGAGCACCAGCCCCGGGGCCCGAGCTGACAGCCGCGGTGATGCAGATCATCGATTCGGACCCGCGGGTGGCCCGGGCCTTCGAGGGCCAGGCTCATCAAGCGGTGATGGGTCCCGGGGCGGTCACCCGGCAGACGGGGCCGTGCGCCGAGAAGTGGTGCGTGCTGGTGAGCCTTGCGGCCCTGCGGGACGACGGCACCACGGCGGCGGCGGACGACACCCTTCTGGTGTTCGTGGACGTGGCCGATCAGACCGTGGTGGACGCTTTCTGGCGCAGTACCCTCCGCCAGGAGGTGCAGCCATGAGGCCCCGGAGCGCCGTGTGCCGAAGCCGAGGGGCGGCCCTCGGGCTCATTCCCGGCCTCGCGGCCCTCGGGCTGGGCGTCACCCTCCGGCCCGGGCCCGCTCTGGCGGCGCCCGCCCAGTGCCTCGAGGAGGCAAATTGGCGAGTCTGCTACGAGGCCACCCCCTCCGACGGCCTCCGAATCGTCAACGTCACCTTCCGCGACAGGCAGGTTCTGGGCAGCGCAACGATCCCCCAGGTCGATGTCCAGTACGCTGGCTTCACCCTCCTCGACGAGCTGGGCAGCCTGGCCGTGCCGGCCGTGGGTGGCACCGAGGCCGGCGCCCTCCAGGACGGCTTCGAGCTCCGCCAGCTGTACATGATGTCGGCCTGGCCCCGGTGCGGCACCTACCGCTACATGCAGAGTTGGCGCTTCCACGACGATGGCCGCCTCGAGCCGCGCTTGGAGATCTCCGGCCCCGGCATCGAGGGCGCCCACACGTACAACGTGTACTGGCGCCTGGACCTCGACATCGATGGCCCTGGCGATGACAGCTTCCAGAACTGGGCCACCGGTTGGTCGGAGCCGGAGGCTGAAGGCCTGTTTGCGGCTGGCTTCCCACTGTCGCCCGACGGCTTCAAGTGGCGCAGCGTCGACGGGCCCCGGCAGTACGCCGTCGCGCCGCGGCCGGAGGATGGGGCCGTCCTGTGGGCCCTCAGCTTCGAGGCCGGGCAAGGGGACTTCAACTTGCCGGCCTTCAGGGTTCCGAACTTCCCGAGCCAATGGGTCAACGGGGAGGGAATCCAGGACACGAATGTGGTCCTCTGGTACAGGGCCGCCGCGTACAAGGCCACGAACTGCGACCTGACGTCTCAGCTGGTGGCGGGCCCAGCGCTGTCCGCCACCGGGTATGGTGCTCCCCCCGAGCCCACGACCACGGCCGTCCCGGCGCCCTACCCGGGTCCCGGCGCCACGGCGACCCGGCCTGGCGGCGGGGCCCCGACTCCCACCGTCGCCCCAAATACCTCCGACGTCGCCGGCACATTGCGCCTCCAGGGCCGGATGGACCATGGAGGGGCCGAGGTGCTAATCGACGAGGATCTAGCCGCCACCTCCGCCGCCGACGGCTCCTTCCGCGTCTCGGGGGTACGACCCGGCCGCTACAAGCTGGGAGCCCGGGCGCCAGGATACCTGTGCGTCGGTGGCCAGATCGACGCTGAGGTGGGCCGCCTGACGCGCATGCCCCAGGTTGAACTCCCGGGCGGAGACGTCAATAGCGACGGTGCCGTGGACATCATGGATCTCACGGCCGTTGCGGCCGCCTACGGCAATCGGGTGTCCGGAGCCGGAGCCGGAGATATCAACGACGACGGCGTCGTCGACATGTTCGACTTGGTGATGCTGGCTGGCAACTACGGGCGCCACTGCCCCATCCCGTGGGTGCCGTAGTCAGTTAGCTGCGAGAGAGGTGTCCTCAGGCCACTGCCATGTGTCAAGGACGGTGCCCCACACCGAAGCGCACCTGGCCTCCGCATTCCGGGTATGCTCGAAGGTCACGACGTACAGAGTTCCGTCGTGCAAAGCATACACGGCCTCGCCGTCGAACTGGTTCAAGGGGCTGGTGCGCTTTACCCGCACCGCTTGGGCCCCGGCCAGGTCGAAGGCCTCGCCGCCGCCGAAGGTCCGCGGTAGCTGTGCCGCCAGTTCGACCAGACCAAGATTCACCTGCACCGGCGACGTGCTGAGCTCCACCAGACAGCCCTGAGTTCGAGCGTTGGCGGACCCGAGGGCCGCGACGTCGAGGTCGCTGAGACTCCACACAGCGGGCCCGTCGCCCTCTTGTAGGCGCCAGTCGGTAGGATACTCGAAGCTGTACCCGGCATCGAGGCTGGCGTAGACGGTAGTCGCCGCGCGGCTGGGGGCCGGAACGGCCAAGGCCACCATCGAAACAACTACGCCCAGGGCCACCAGACGCCGCAACCGGGACCTTCTGAGGCCCCCTACAAGGCGCCTCGCCTTTCGTCCAACGCTATCTTTCATCATTGCCTTCAACTCCTCGCCTTCGAAACGCCCACCAACGACGATGTTCCGCCTACTGCGCGGCGTACCAGGGCCCCTTTGGCCACCGGTAATCGTCTTGACGCACAGGTTACCTTGTCGGTTACGGCTCCATAAGGACACCGGTCCGACGGTAGCTGACCGATTGACCGCTGGGCCCCATCCGATGAGGGCCTCCGCACTCTTCTTACCGGGCCGGCCCAGGCGGAGGACTGCCGGGACACCTCAACTGCACCCGCAAAGCGCCCTTGAGGATCTCCTCCTCCGTCGGCGCGGCATTGCCCGCCTTGGCCAAGATTTCCAGGGACGACCTGACCAGGGCCACGGCTTCCTTGCGGCTGGTGCCCAGGCGAA
>CAZXNP010000126.1:0-6357 GCA_964642035.1 uncultured Anaerolineales bacterium
TTGGTCTGACACTGGAACACGATCTGGCGATGCAAAAAGAGATCAAGAAATGGGGCCGCGTTTTCCAGTACGGCACCCAGCAGCGCAGCATGGCTCATTGTTTCCAGGGATGCGAACAAGTGCGGCGCGGCGCGATCGGCAAGGTCCACACGATCGAAGTCGATGCTCCCAATGGCGGTTCCGGCGGTTCGACGAAACAGGTTCCCGTCCCTGACGGCCTGGACTACAACATGTGGCTTGGCCCGGCACCTGAAACACCCTATACGGCCGACCGCTGCAAGCCACCGGGGTCGTATTGGATCTACGATCAATCGATCGGCTATTTAGGTGGCTGGGGCGCTCATCCTCTGGACATCATGATTTGGGGCTCCGACGCCGACTTGAGCGGTCCGGTCGTGGTCCGGGGCACCGGCGACGTTCCCACAGAAGGACTGTACGACACCGTGTTCAATTGGGACATGAAGATCAGCCTCGGTGAAGTGCAACTGATCTTCCGCCCGGGCGCAGACCGGACGAAGTTCATCGGAGACAAAGGTTTTATTCAGGTAGCACGCAACAAGAAGCGAACGACCGCCAGCGATCCGAAGCTTCTGGAAGAACAGCTTGATCCGGCTCAGAATCATCTGATCGTCAGCTCGCATCACATGGGCAACTTCATCGAAGCGGTTGCGAAAGAGGATCCCAGTGCCACGGTCACGAGCATCGAGGATTCCGTGCGCAGCGACGTCATCAGCCAACTGTGTGATATCGCGGTGCGCACGGGCGAGACGGTCACATGGGATCCAGCGTTGCAGCAAATCGTTGGCGGCAGCCGCAAAGCCCGCGCGATGGCGGCACGTCCGCTGCGAGCTCCCTGGACGCTGTAACCGGCCCAAGCGAGGCCTTCAACGGTTGGAAACGAGGACTTGGCCGGCCGGTTTGGGGCCGGGGAAGAAGGCCAAGACGTACGTGTTGCGTCCGTCTTCGATGGTGACCGACGCGTTGCGCGCGTGACCGATCGGCCTTTGTCCTCGAACGGGACTCAGGGACACGGAATGCTGGCCAGCCGGCAACTCGACGCGTGCGACTTGAATCGTGTCGGGGAGCAGGCCCCAGCATCGCGTGTCGGCCGATTCGGACGCCTCCCAGAACACACCGGCCGCGTCCATGGCGAAGTTGACCAGGTCGCTGTCACTGTCGATGCCGTCTTTAGCGGCATAGACGGCAGCCTTCTTCACGACGCGCCGAGCGACGGCTCGGCCCAGAATGACGGGATAGATAGCCTCATACTGCTGCACGGCCAACCGGCTGACGTCCGTAATGATCTGTGTCGTGCGGCGGGAGTCGCGGGCGACCGAAACCACCAGGCCGTCAACGTCGTTGGCCGCTGTGACCACCCGAGGCACTTTGATGGGAGCCAGCGTTGGCGGCAGCGAGTACTCCCCAACTTCGCTCAGAATCCGGTCGGCCACCAGCAATGCCTGACTCGTCGGAATCTCGTTGACCTCGCGTTTGTAAGGTCCCTTCCCCACGAAGGCGAAGACGTAGAGAACTCCGTCGCCCGGCGCCGAGTGATGTCCGTTGCGCACACGCTGCAAGTCTTGTGGCCCGTTGGCAAAGGCTGGCTCCCACGAGACGACCTTCAGAAACGATCGCTCGGCATCGTCATAGTCGTGGTGTGTGGCTTCGCACAGAATACCATGCAAATAGGCTCCCACGGCAACCTGCTTGTACGATGCTTTGGGATTCGTCTCGCCCAGCTTTGCTCCTGCTTGAATGATCTGCTGCTGCTTGTCGTTCACTTGCAGGCTGTAAGCTTCGGCATCGGAACCGTCTTGCATCAAGTTCGCGAAAGCCAGCATGACGCGGATCAGGATCTTTTCGTAGTCCTCGCCGGCATAGGCTCTACGGTTGTCGTCCGCCACGTACGAAAGTGTTTCTTCTGCCAGATCGGATTGCTCAAGGTAGTCGAACCGGTCCCGCACTGTCCGCAGTGTCTGCTCCGCCTGATTCGGTTTTCCCGCAAATAGCTGTGCCATAGCCAGGTCAAGAGCGATGACATCCCGATCCTTGCCGGACTTGTGCTGCTGCTTCTCGAAGCGTTGTGCAGCGCCGGCGGCATCGCCCGAATAGAACAAGGCCCTAGCCGATCGTATACGAGCCGCGTCACTCGCGCAGCCTGCAATCCCGACGGCCAAGATTGCAAGGATCCGAATGACTCGACCTGGCTTGTCTGCATCCGTCGCTGGCGTACTGCGCCGCGTCCCGATCAGCATTCGACTTCCGCGACAGATCACTTTGCACTTCATGGGCCCAACCAGGTCACTTGAACGGGTTGTAGTGCGTCAGCTTGCCAAGCCGCGATCGATGATATCCTTTGCGCAACTTGGCCGACTCCTTCTTCGACTCGCCAGTGTGGACATCGACCATTTCGAGAGTCAGCAGATAGTCGCGCTGATAGCTGCGATTGCTCTGCGTCGTGCCGGAAGTGATCGTCGCGTAAAGCAGGTAGTCGAAGGGCTGGCCCATCTGCTCCATAGCTGCGGCGAAAGCATTCATGTTCGACGGAATCATCAGTTCGTCCGGACGCATGCGCGTTTGTCGCAGCCCGACATCAACATATCGTCGGCTGATGGGATGAAACACCTCGGATTGCACGATTTGCGTGTCGATGAGCTGATAGAGCTGTTCTTTGAAGTCGCCCAGCTCTTCAATGCTCTTGTTTTCGACACCGACAAAGCAGATTGCCAGCCGCCCGGCCGGCGCCAGTTCCGTCGAATGACTGACCGGTTGGATGGTCTCAGTACACCGCCCCAGCAGACGGGCGACGGCTTCATTGACCAGTGGCGTAAACGTCTCAGCCCCGGCCTCGTGACTGCCGACCATGTCGTCCTGACCAGGTTTGAGGACATGAGCAAACTGATGGCTGCGGCAGCCTGTCAACAGCATGCCGAGGCTGGTACCGGCACCTGCCGCCACTGTCTTGAACAGAAAAGTCCTTCGATTCATCCCTGACTCCTGGGCTTCCTAGACTGTTCACGCAGGGTAAGCCGAGCAATTTTCGTCATCGGTGGGCCGGCGGTCGCTCGGCGGCGCGCTCTTGCAGACGCCGTGTATTTCCCACGCTGTGGGGTCTGCGACGACTCACCTGCCTGACGGCAGGCAGGCCAACGATTTACGCAACCTTGTCCCACCCACCCTGCACATGAATCTTGTGGGCTAGTCCTGGGAGAGTTGCGGGATTGTAATGCGATCGCTTCATCGATGCCACATCAGTTTTTCTCAAGGACATCTCGCAATGGGCAACACATACACCCAGGAACACGGTGGAATCAAGTCGGCGGGAGTGCCGACAAGACGGACGCGACGCGATCATGACTTTGTGCTATGTGTCGGCGAGCTACTTACAGCTTCTGCCCGATACGTTCGCGGTGCCAGAAGCAGCCGGCGTCGCGGTACCATTCCAGGCGGCCGTCAGTTCCGGCGTCGGCTTTGGTCGACGCGAGCAATTCGGCAACGCGCTGTTCCGTCAGGGGTTTGAAAGTTCGTGCCGCTTCGAGGTCCTGGTGCAGGTCTTTGCGCGAGCTGATGCCACAGATCATCGTGCTGACCGGCAACGACAGAGCGTAGTGCCGGCAGGTGGTGGGATCGATATCGAAGGCTTGAACCAGCTTGGCGCCTCGGCCGCCGAGCACCTTCATTGCCAGAACACCGACGCCGCGTTCGACACATTTGGGCAGCAGGTTCCTCTGAAAGCTGCGTGTGTTGTGTGGCTCGATCAGGCTCAGCGGCATCTGCGCCGTGGTCCAAGAGAAGGGCTTCTCGAGCATTGCCAGGCATAACTTCGGATCGTGATGACTGGTGAATCCGACATAGCGCACTTTGCCCGCCTTCTGAGCGTCAAGGGCCGCCCGATAGGCTCCGTTCTTTTCGTCAAAGATCAACTCAGGATCTTCTGTGAAACGCAGACCGTGGAACTGCCAGAGATCCACGTGATCGGTTTTCAGCCGGCGCAGGCTTCCTTCGAGTTGCTCGTTGGCCAGCGCGCAGTTGCGGCCGCAGACTTTCGTCATCAAAAAGACTTTCTGCCGTCGACCACCAGTAGCCAGAGCCTTGCCCATCAATTGCTCGCTGCGCGAGTCGTTGTAGTGCGGGCAGTTGTCGAAAAAAGTCATACCCTCGTCAATCGCTTCGTGCATGATGGCGATTGCCTCCCGCTCCGTCAGCTCCGGGACACCGATATGGTAGCCACCCAGTCCAACGATCGGCACACGCTCGCCGGTCTTGCCCAACGACCGCGTGGGCACTCCGTTCGAGCTTTCTCGCTGAGCGGCACAGACGGGAGCTCCCATCGCCAGGCCCGCCAAGGCGGTCTTCAGAAAATCACGGCGCGTTGGTGATGGCATGGTTGTTCTCCTTCTGCATTCGGGCTGTATGCGACTCGGCCGGTGACATCACAGACGACTCGAACGGCATCACTGCGGCAATGTAGCTCCCCCGGCCTCGACGTCGGTCGCGCAAATCGACTCTAACGTACCATGCTCTCGAGCAATTGTCACGGTCAACGGCTGGCCGGTTCGTGTCCGGATTATGAAAAAGCCATCATAATACTTGACATTCCGGGCCGGCCACGTTAGCGTAGAAATGCTATTGAATCCCCATCGGAGAATCACTCGATCTGTTGGGTTTCCGTTTTGGCGCCCATGTTGATCGAACTTATACGCCTGGTGCCAACAGGTAACGGCCAGGTCACCTGCAACGACTGGCACTCGGACGGATTAAAGGTTGATTGCGAACGTGAAACTGGCGGTTGCAGCAGGCTGCCTGCCGTTTCATTTCTCGTGAGAGTTTTTCGTTTCGATTGGTTTTCTGACAAGAAAGGGGATGAAATGAGAGAATCATTTCGGTACAGACGTGGTTTCACTTTGATCGAGCTATTGGTGGTCATCTCGATCATTGCCATCTTGATCGCCTTGCTCCTTCCCGCCGTTCAGCAAGCGCGCGAGGCGGCGCGGCGCACTCAGTGCCGCAACAACATGAAACAGATCGGGCTGGCACTCCACAATTACCACGAGGCCCACAAATCGTTCCCACCGAGTGGTATCTTGCACGGCGACGCCGGAACGCGTCAGGGCGGTCGCGTGGTCTACTCCACGCCGTACCACCACACCTGGTTGGAGGGGATTCTGCCGTATTTGGACCAGGCACCATTGTACGACACAGTCGACACAAATTCGCCTGTTTTGGATTCTTCGGGTCAGCCGCAAGCCTTTGCGACTCAGCAACTGACTGTGTTGCAATGCCCGAGCTCCATGGCACTGACTCTTGACGACACGTACGGCGTTGCCTACACGAACTATGCGGGCAGCGAAGGCTATCACTGGTGGAGGACTGCGATGCTTGGGAATTGGCTGAGCTGGTGGAACCTAGTCGACGCCCGAAGGACGGGCGACTTTAGTGGGGTCTTTACGATCACCAAGACAACTCCCATCTCGAAAATCGTTGACGGTACTTCGAATGTCGCCATGGTGGCAGAAGTCAACAGCACGGGCTACAAGTGGGGCAGGATCCGCACTTGTGGAACCGGGACTCCCAGACTGAATACGGGCGAGCGAGTTTTTCGGGCAGCCTTCGTGTTTACCGGGAAGTCGGGGGAATGCTGTCAGCCTGGCAAAGGTCATTTTGAATTCACAGACCCGGCCGGCGGTAAGAAGTGGTGGTTCCCGAAAGGCAGACCCTACGCGTTCTCACCCACCTATCTTGCAGCCTGGGGACCGAATGCGAATTGGCCGGGAGCGAGCAGCCGACACTCCGGCACCGTCAACGTCCTTTTTGCCGATGGTTCGGTCCATTCCATTGCCGAGAGCATCGCCTGGTCAGTGTGGAACAAACTGAACGCAATTCAAGACGACAACCCGGTCAACATCAAGTGAAAGCGGAGGTCAAGAATGCGAAATGTCATCAAATGTTTCCTGTTGTGTGCCCTATTCTTCCCGTGCTTCATCGGGTGTGGCAGCAGCCGCCCGGATCCGCGCGACCAGCCGGATTTCGTGGACGATACCGACCCCGACGTAACCATCGAATCGATGGACGACACGGCACCGGATGCATCCAAGCAAGGAGCGGAAAAAACGGGCACAACAAGCCCATAGTCGTGGAACAAGACAGTTGAAAGAATCCTGGAGAATGGAATGGGACCGGCGCCGATCGTCCTGATGGGAGTCGGTCCCATTTTTTCATCGCAGGCATTGTTTGGCTGCGCAACCCTTGTCACGTGGCAGTGCGGTCACCGGATGTCGGCGAGTCTGGGTGCTGCAGAGCCCGTGTTTTCTCTTGCGTGTTCTGTTTCCAAACCGCTTCGTGAACGCATCGAGTCAC
>CAZXNP010000127.1:0-6341 GCA_964642035.1 uncultured Anaerolineales bacterium
GCGGCTCCGCGTCACGCGCGTGTACCAGCTGAGAGGTGAGAATCGCCGGATCGTGAACGAGCTCGCACGCGTGCTGGTGCACTAGGGCGCGGCTCAGTTTCAACGGACCGCCGCTCAGACTGCGCTCGAATAGTCCGGCACTGCCGCACAGCACCAGCCGATCCACACGTTCGGGTTGCCGCAGATAGCAGTCGAGTGCTAATTGCCCGCCGAGCGAGTTGCCGCACAGCACGGCTCGATCCAGACCCAGGTCATCCATAAAACGAAGCACGAAATCGGTCAGCTGGCCCAGCGATCGGAAGGACCGATACCGCCGTGTGGCCGAGTAGTCGATCGGCAATTGCGGCGCGATAAACCGGTGGTGATCCGATAGCTCTTCCATGATCGTCCACCAGTCTGCGGGGCGGCCGAACAGGCCGTGCAGAAATATCACCGGCACCGGTCCGGTTCCTGCCTCAAGGTAGTGCGGGCGTGAGTTCTGTTCGAGCTGCGGTTGTTGTATCTCGCGAATCACCAGGCAGTTTCCCAACTTAGATGTTGACTCTATCGCCCATCGACCGGACGGTCCGTTGTCGTCTCGACTCAATCTTCGCGACCACCAAATGCCGTGCGAATCACGTGAGCGCCACCCGCGTGCCCCGCGCAGGGCACTGCCGCCGATTTGACACTTCCGGTGAGGACGCGGCCAACGGAAGAACGGCTCACATCGATTAGCTTTTCTGCTCGGCGATCAGCCGCCAGCAGATCCAACCGCGATCTTCCGTGACGAGTTCGGTGCCGAACAAGACTCTACTGCGGCACCCGTCCCAGGAAACAGAACGGCCGACGGTTGCAGTGCCGTCGACCCGATCAGATTGTCTAGTCTAGCACAATTGCTCGGGGCGGCAAGTGTTGTTAGCCCCTCGTGTGGAGGTGATAGCAGAGTAAGACCCCGGATGGTCAGAATATTCGTTAGGGTTTAGCAGATGCCACCGGATTCGAGACGTCGTCAGGACAAATGCCGCGGCGCCGAGCACAAACTCATACGATCGCCGCCGCCCGATGTCCTGCTCCCTTGCCGTTGCTTCTCCAGGTGAACACTCTTCCCCGTGTCCCCGTGTCCCCGTGTCCCCGTGTCTCCGTGTGAACACTCTTCCCCGTGTCCCCGTGCCTCCGTGTGAGACTCTTCCCCGTGCCACCGTGTGAACACTCCTCCCCGTGCCCCCGTGCCTCCGTGTGAGACTCTTCCCCGTGCCCCTGTATGAGCACGCCGTGACCTTACCGGTGTTGGGTATCGGCAGTTGGCGACCCGGCGGCGTCGGTCGAATTGGCGGTCTGCGGGAGACGGTTAGCGATGCTGTCGACCGGCTCCACCGCGAGCGGATGTTTCTGATCGGCGGCCACAAACCAACCGTGCTGGATGAAGTTGAGCGTGTCGTCCAGAACGCGAGGGTCGTTGGCGATCAGCTCGTGCAGCATCGGGACGACGATGAAGTCGGAGGCGCCGGCCAGCTGTGTCGTCTTGACTTGAATACGGCCGTCATCATCGCCCGGCAAACCGAGGCTGAAGCCCACGGTGTTGTCGAGTCCTCCGGCAATGATTCCGAACTCGGTCTTCGGCGTTGCCAGCTTGGGTTCCAGCTCTTTCCAGCCCGTGCCGAGTTGCTGTGCCGCCTTGCCCAACACGGTTTTGAACAGGCTGTTATCTGACCATCGATAGGCGGTGAGCGATCCATGATTGGGCGGTGCGATCATGACGATGCGGCCGACGCGCGGATCAGGCTGCCAGCCGTCTGACGCGTCGTTTGCGCCCGCCAGATAGCGGCGAATGACGATGTTGCCCATGCTGTGACCGACAAGGTGAATGGTGCCAATCCCGTTGAGGCTTTGAATGACGCGTGCCAAACTGCGTGCATGATCATCGATCATGCAACGTGTACTGGCATACTCGACGTTGAATACCTCCAGGCCGGCATGCTTGTGCAGGTAGTTGCCCAACAGCTGCATCGACCAGCGCGGTGCACCCAGGCCGTGCCCAATGACGACTGAGTCCGCGCGCGTGGGGGGGAGACGGGGTGTCGGGGGCTCCGCCCCGGGCGACCCCGTTTCGCGTGGCCGGCAGGTAGACCTTGAAGGGGCTCCTGAGGCGCAGGGTCATGGCCACCGGGTCGTGGTCCGAGGCCCGGGGACCTTCGGCGAGGGAGCCGGGCTCCGGGGCGGCAAAGTCGACGTTGGTGTGCACCGGGCCGAAGTCCAGGATCTCCACGGCCTCGCCCTCGACGAGGATGTAGTCCAGGATCTCAGACACCCCGGCGAACACGTAGGTATAGTCGTCCACGCCGTGGGGGTCCGTGAGCTCGCCGGTGCCCGTCAGGGCCCGGAGGGGCGCCGAGTCCTCGAAGTCGTTCAAGTCCCCCATCACCAGGACGGGGACGTCGGGGGCCGCGGCCTTCAGCTCCCTGACGAGGGCGAGGTTGTGTTCGGCCATGGCTACCCGGGTGGGGGTTGTGAGGCCTTCACCGCCCCGCTTCGACTTGAAGTGGTTGGCGATGATCGTCAGCCGCCGGTCGGCGCCGTCGGCGAAGGTCGCCACCAGGGGGGGCCGGGAGTAGAGGCCCCAGCCCGAGGCACCCCCGGGTAAGGAGCACGGGATGTCGACCAGGGGGGGTTTCTCCTCGACGCACAGCTGCCGCGCTTTGGCTGCCACCAGGTCCAGGCGACGGCGGTTGAAGAGCAGGCCCACGTCGATGCCCCGGGCGTCGGGGCCCTCGATGAGCACGGCCTCGAGGTCCGCGGCGGCCAGGGGGGGCTCCGCGGCCAGGTCCTCGAGGACCCCGAGGTTCTCCACCTCTTGGACGGCCAGGATGTCGACGCCCCCCAAAGCAGACACGATGGACGTTGCCCGGCGGGCCAGGGCGGCCCGGTATTCGGCTGGTGTCGCCACGGGATCGCTCTTGCCGGGTTCGTTCACATCGTCGAACAGGTTCTCCAGGTTGTAGGTGGCAACCCGCAGGGCCCCGGCGGGGGCAGGCGCCAAGGCCTGGGGCTCATGGGACGCTGCCTCCACCGTCACGTCGTCGGTGCTGGCCAAGGCCACCATGAAGCTGCCGAAGCGCCAATCCAGGGGCCCGCCTGCGCCCCGGACGACGTCGCCGTGATTCAAGGCCAGCCACGACCCCGGAGTCTCGAGGCCGATCTTGCGTCCGTCGGCGGTATCTCGATAGAAGCGGGTAATCCGGCTGGCGAGGGGCGTCAAGTAGGCCTCGCCGTAGCTGTTGGTGGCCCCCACCACCCTGGCGGGGTCCATGGACACCAGCATGCCCTCTCGAGCCTCGAGGTAGACCTGGGCCGCGGCCGGGTCGGCCGGGGGGTCGAGGCCGACGGTGAGGAAGTTGGGAAACCGGTCCACGGCCCGGGCCTCGGCCAGCTGGAGCTCGGTGAGGCCGCGGTATTCCTTGACGATCCCCGCGGCCTGGATCACGTCGCCGGCGTCTGCGCCCGCCAGACCTCCGGGGTCGTACACGAACAGCCCGTCGCTGGAGGCCGATTGGCCGTCGCAGCGGAACTGCTGCACGAAGAAGCCTTCCAGGTCGGCGGCGAACACGGCCGTGACCGTGGCCTCGATGGTGACGGTCATCCCCTCGAGGGGCGATGTGGCGCCGGTGCCCTGGATGGCACAGACCGGGGTGATACCAGGACCGGAATCAGTCCAAAGGGACGGGGTCAGGGCGGCGGTGATGAGGACCGCCGCGGCGAGGGCGCTGCGGCATGGCATGGCGATTCCCCCTGGGCAGGGCGACAGTATACCAGGGCCGTCCTGCCCAGGGGGCGGCGTCCGTCAACGACGCAGCGTGGCCACCGTCGGCATGAACAGGGAGATGGTCTTCCAGCAGGTCCGGATGGCCTCGGAGTCCTCGGCCCCCTTGGGGTCCCGCACCACGAATTCAGCTTCTTGGCAGCCCTTGAAGTTCGGCCGGGAGATGAGGCAGATCGTCTGGGTCCCCTGGCCGGTGACCCGAAGATTGCCGTTCTCGTAATCAGTCACGAACCACTGCAGCGATTGGATCGGGTCGTCAGGGTCCACTGCCTTGTCGGCCAGGGGATAGCAGGCCACGCCGTTGGTGCCAACTGTCTTGCCAAAGAGCCTGTTGGTGAGGATTCGGGGCGGCTGGTTGTTGACCATTGCCGGGTCGTCCCAGGTGAGGGTCACAACGCCCGTGGCTGTGGCCCCCTGGAGGTCCCTCACCTCTAGCTCGATGACGTCCTGGCCCACGAAGTCCACATCCGGGTCGAACTCCAACACCTGGGTGCCTTCTCCCCCTACCTGGGCGAAGTCCACGCCGGAGGCGTACCAGGCAAGCAGGTCGGGATCGTCCTGGGCGTCGCCCGCCACGCCGGTGACGTCGACCTCGATCTTGTGATTCATCGCCGCCGTGTATTCCCTCTGGAATCGATCCCACCAGATGAAGGGCGGGTCGTTCGGCCTTTCCGTCCAGGTCAGGACCACAGCCTGGCGCCCCTCGCCCCCCTCGGTGTCCCGGACCACGAGGACCGCCCGGACGGAGCGCTCTTCGACCACGATCGGGTTCAGGCGGAAGGTCAGGGTGCTGGTGCCTTGGCCGCTCACATCCACCACGGGGGCGTCCCCCGGCTCAAGCTCCACGAACCAGGCCAGTCGGACGGCGGGGTCTTCCACGTCCACGCCGTTTGGCAAGAGGTTCAGAACTATTGCCTCGCCGTGGAGCACCTCTTGGTTCGGCACCTTGGGGGTGATCTCGGGGGCGTCGTTCACCGCCTCGACGACGACGTGGATCTGCTGCTCGATGGTGGCCGGGCCGTCCGACACGGCCAGGCGGATGTCGGTCTCGCCAAACCAGTTATCCTCGGGGTCCACCACCAGGACGCTGCCCTCCACCGAGACGCCGGCCTCGCCTCGCCCGGGGTCGGGCACGGAGTAGACGAGCTCGTCGTCGCCGCACTCGGCGTCGGTCACGAGGTCGGCCAGTTCCAGCCGGGTGACGGTGTCCTCGGCCACTCGGATCTCGCCGATGGTGTCCACCTCGGGGGGGGTGTTGTAGTCGATAGTATTCTGGAACAGGCTGCCGAGGGCGGGGCAGGTCTCGTTGCCGAGATCCCGCCAGCCGGCCCACCAGGCGGCGAGGGTGGCCGGTCGAGAAGCCCCAAAGACGCTCCAGATGTCCTGGAAGGTGGCGTTGAAGGCGTCGTAGAACTCCTCGGTAGTGTCGCCCTCGTGGAGATCCCAGAAGGCCCCGGCGACCCTGCCGGCGACGCCGTCGCCATCGTCCCAACCCGGCGCGCCGGCGGCCAAGGTGTCTAGGTTAGTGCCCCGCAGCCCCAGGGAGTCGAATTCGGGATCCCCCTTGACCGCCAGGGCGAAGAAGGTAGCGAATCCCCGGACCAAGGCGCAGGCCTGGTCGCCCGCGGAGACGAGGGCGCCGGCGTCGCCGTCGGTGCAGCCCAGCCATGGGGTCGGCAAGTCGCCGAGGGCGTTGTGGAGAAGGGCGAAGGCCTCTTGCTGCAGTACGACGCTGGAGAAGCCCGCGTCGGCGTCCCGCAGGTAGATGGCCGCCTGGGTCGGATCGTACCGGGGGCCGTCCTGGCTGATATTGGACCAGTAGGCGGTGACCGGGCCGGGATCGACGCCGGTATGGTCCTTGAGATAGCGCCAGCCCTCGACGAGGTTGACGAAGCTCCACATGGCCTCCACGTCCCGGGTGTTCTCCATCATGTATAGTGGCGGCAGGGGAACCACGCCGTCGGGAACGTTGTGCCGCAGCCCGTCGGCGGCGTCGATCTCGTAGCTGGCCCAGCCGTAATCCTGGGTGGTGCCGAGGGCCAAGAGCTTCACGTTGCCGTTGTTGGTTCGCAGCCTTAGGAAGACGTCTTGGGTGCCCTCGAGCTGGCCCGATGGGCCGTCGGGGTCGGCGTTGTCGATGAGTCCGCTCTGGAAGAACCCGGCGGCGTCGGTCTCGGCTTCGCCGAGCTTTTGCCCGGTGGTGAAGCCCCGCTCGTCCTTGTCCCAAATCTCGACGCGAAGCCCTGCCGCGGCATGGCTGCGATCGCTGTTGCGGTCGATGTAGAGGATACGGCCTTGCACCTGGATCTGTCCGTCCGGAATGTCCTGGCGCGGTGCGGTGCCGGCCGGGGTGATGGGGGTCGGACTAGCCGTGGCGGCGGCAGTGGCCGCCGCAAAGCAACCGACGGCCAAAAGGCCGGCAAGGGACCGGCGGGGAGTCCTCACTCCCTTCTCCGTGGGGGTCGCGGGTCCGGTTGCGGGAGACGGGGAGCCCTCGACACTGGTCGAGCGCACTGACGGCGCCGCACAGCACCATCACAGCCGT
>CAZXNP010000128.1:0-6334 GCA_964642035.1 uncultured Anaerolineales bacterium
GCGCCAGCGAGGGGGAATTCAATACCGTCACGAGGGGGCCCCACCGTAGTCCCGCCGCGGGCGATATCAACCCGGCGGGCGGCCCGCAGGGCGTCGGTGAAGGCCTCGGCCAGTCGTGCCGGGGCGGGCTTCAGATTGCCTCCCTCGCGGGCCGCTTGCGGACGACCGGTTTCTGCCGCCTCGGTTGGGCCGTCATCTGCCCGGCTGGGCTCAGGGGACGGCGCCGGATGGTGGGACCCGGGGCCCCAACCGTCCTCCCCCCTGGCCCGGGTCCCGGCTTCACCGGCCGCGGTAGCCCGGTACGCCAGGCTCAACTCTCCCGCCCCGCCTGCCAAGGCACCGTGGAGCGGTGCCGCATGAGAGGCAAGCTCCTCCACAGCCGCAGTGCGCCAGGCAAGCACCTTGGCCCCATCTTGGGCCAGCCTATCGTCCCAGAAAGCGAGCTCATCGAGGTCGCCGGGGCCGCCCCTGAGCCGACGCAGCAGGTGATTGCGTTGGGCCAAGACCCTTTTGTAGCGAGCAAGACTGCGGCAGTAGTCCCTATCGAGGAGGCAGAGGAGCGTGTCCAGGTAGCGGCGCCGGGCCGACGGCGGTCCGTCAACCAGGGCCAGATCCTGGGGAGCGAACAGGACGATCTTGAGGACGCCAAGGGCGGCCATTGCCCTGCATGGACGGTCATCCACGCGGTAGCGCTTGGTGATGCGGCCCTGGCCAACTGCGGCAGCGGCCCCATTGCCATCGGTCACCTCTTGCACGTATATGACGTCGACGGTGTGGCGGCCGTCACCGCGTTGAAGCACCACCGAAACTTGAGAGTACGGCAGCCCGTCGTCCTCGCCGGCGCCCCAGCGAACGACCTGGCGCTCCGCGGCGGCGAAGGGCGAGCGGGTAGCCCCCGCCACGAACACAGCCTCGAGCAGGCTTGTCTTACCCTGGGCATTACCGCCAACGATCACTGCCTGACCCCGGGGCAGATCGAGGCCGACGTCGCGATAGCACCGGAAATTGGTGAGGGCCAGGCGCTCGATGAACATCGACGGATTATAGATGCCCGCTGAAGCGGCGCCTCAACACTGTGCCGCCCTCGAGGCCTTACCCTCTGGGCACGTGCATCGGCATGATCACGTGGGTGAAGCCCGAGTCATCCATTGGCTTGAAAGCCCCTGGGCTCGACGCCGTGGTCAACTCCAGCACGACCTGATCGGTGCCCGCCGCGTTCAGGAAGTCCAGGAGGTACCTGGCGTTGAAGGCGATGTCCAAGGCGTCTCCCTCCACCGACGCCTCGACCTCACTCTCGTTCTCCCCCACTTCGGCGGCTTGGCCTGACACCTGGATGGCGCCGGAGCCCCCCTCCTCGCCAGGGCGCAGGTCCAAACGCACTATATTGGCTCCGTCGCGGGCGAAAAAACTGGCTATTCGCGCGGCGTTGAGCAGAGCAGCCGTGTTGACCACGGCCCGGGTGGTGAAGGCCGTGGGGATGATCTTGTCGTAGTCCGGGAAGTTGCCCTCGATGAGCTGAGAGACGACCTCGACATCGGTTAGACGGAAGAGAATCTGGCTCCTCTTCTCGCCAAGGGCCACCCTGATGGGCTCTGCCTCGTTCCCGACGATCTTCGCGAGTTCGACCAGAGCCTTCGCGGGCACAATGACGTGTATCGGCGCCGACAAATCGGCCGGCAGCTGCGCCGAACGGACTGACAGTCGGAACCCGTCCGCGGCGGCCATGGTCAAGACGCCCCGGTCGGGGTCGGCGTCCACAAGTACTCCGGCCAGTATCGGCCGCGATTCGTCCGTCGCGGCCGCAATGGTCACTTGGCCGATCATGCTGCGCAGGGCACTGGGGTCAAGGGAGAACTCCAATCCCTCCCCGACGGTAGGCAGAATGGGGAAGTCGCTGGCGTCCATGCCCTTCATCTCAGCCTCGTAGCGATCACAGCTCAGGCTGAGGGTTCGGCTCTTGGCGTCCAAGGTCATGTCTATGGCCTCGGCCGGAAGGGAGTTGACGAAGTCTCCCAACAGACGCGCCGGGATGACCGTGGATCCTTCGTCGTCGACCCGGGCGCCGATCCAACAGTTGATACCCATCTGCAGATTGGTGGCCGCGAGGCGCAAACGACTGCCGTCGGTCTCCAGCAAAACGTTTGCCAAGATCGGCATCGTGGACCGCTGCGCCACCGCGCGTCCCACGATAGACAGGCCGTGGGCCAGGTTCTCCTGAAGGCACGTGACTTTCATCGATGGCCACCTTCCGTGCGGGGAGGGGAGGGCGCCCGGCTGAGCGCTCGCATAGGCCGCCGTGGCGAGGGCGACGCCAGGGCCGGGCGCCGTTCGCCAGACTGGCGGGCCAGTATAGAAGAGGCCCCGGGACACCGCAAGGTGGGCGACGGTCGACGCCTCCGTTGCCTCAACGCGCCTCGAGGACGGCCGGCGCCGTCGCGCCCATTCACGGCGTTGGCCTTTGGAATCGGTGCCAGGCCACGGCGTCAGGCCGCCACCATGTCGTCTCGAAAGATGTAGATGCCCTTCTCGATGGGCCAGGTTCGGCGGCAGCGGGGGCACGGAACGGCGCCTTCCGCCTCGGCCAAGGGTTCGTGCCCGCAGTGGGGGCAGCGCCACAGTCCTGGCCCCGCCGGCGGTCCGACGAGGCGCGCCGCCCTCAGGTACTGGCTCGGACCGAGGGCCACGGGCCCGAGGGCCCTGCCCACGGCACTGTCGATGCGGGCGAGGACTCCCGCCGGAATGGCTCGCTTGAGGGGACCGAACCTGAAGTGCGATGCCCCCCGTCGCTCCCGCACGTGCAGGCCTACGGCGCTCAGGGCGGCCTCCACGTGGGCCGGGTGCAGATCCCAGTTCAACTTCACGAACTCTTGCGGCCGCGGGTCGAAGGGGTCCTCGTCCTGGGCGCCGAAGGCGTACCGCATCAACGCCTTGGCATGTCGCTTGTTGGCATATTCCAGCACGTAGCTGCCCCCGGTACCCAGGACACGAGCCACCTCAAGGAGCGCCCCCGTGGTGTCCTCGACGTGGTGCAACACCCGGACTTGCACGACGGTGTCCATGGCCCCGGTGGCAAAGGGCAGGTGATATAGGTCGGCGCACACAAGGGTGACGCGGTCCGAGGGCCAGTTTCCGGCGGCATCCTCGAGCATCGACCGGGCATAGTCCACCAGGTACACGTGGTCGGCCGCGGAGTAGAGATCGACCAGCCGGCCGTAGCCGGCCCCAACGTCCACCAACCGCCCTGGCGCGGCCGGCAACAGGCGCCGCAGCGCCGCCCGGTCCGCGGCGTCCTCGAAGGCCCGGTCCTGGTCCTCCCAGAACTCCGTCCGATAGTGGCTGCCCTCGTAGTCGCAGACGGGCGGGCCCACCGGCTGACGACCCCTCACGCCCTCACGTCCCCAGGGCCGGCGGCGCTGGCACCATCATGTCCCGGAGATGCGCTCCTCGTTGGGGCCAGTTGTCGCGCGTAGCGCTCCTTCATCGCCAGATATCGGGAGTGGCTCTTGCCGTCCATCTCCGCAACCAGATACCGATCGAGGAGGGGCACGAGCTCGTCGCGTAGGAACGCGCCCCGGGCCATCCACTGGTAGTACCTGCGTCCGCCGTGGTTGTAGGGCCCGTAGAGGCGCCCCCCCGGAAACTTCTCGAGAAGCCACTCGAAGAGCGCGTGGTGATCGGTGTGCATCCGCAGAACAACATGCGGTTGGCGCCCGTCGCCTCCAAAATGGCCCTCGCCAATCAGGACCCCCAAGAGGAACCCGATCTCCAACATCGACGGCCCTTCTGGGGGCTCCCCGACAGGCGGCGGATCAGGCGATGAGGGTTGTTTCACCGTAGGGTAACACGTGAAACAGCCGCCTCAATCCCCCTAGGAGTCCGGCCGAGAACGTCTTTGGACGCCGAGGGCCGTGCGCCGGGGGTCGACTGCCGAAAGGCCTTCTGATCCAAGACACCAGAAGCTGTGGGGCGAAGATAGGCCATCAAGGCCGCCCGAGGAATCGCCGGTATAGGGCCTCGAGTTCCTCGTCAGAGTAGAAGTACACGACGATCTGGCCCGATTCGCCTCGCCGCCGCACCTCCACCCGGGTGCCCAGAGCCTCTTCGAGGTCCTTCTGCGCGGCGATCACGTGGGGATCCTGGGATCCCGGCGACGGCGCCTCCGCAGCCGGGGCGGAGACGGACCGCCTGGCCTTGGCGCTGTCCCGGACGGCCGCCTCCAAGCGCCGAACGCTCCACCCACCGGCGACGGCCTTCTCGGCAAGATCCACCCTCCGCGTCCCCGAGCTGACTCCAAGCAAGGCCCGGGCATGGCCCTCACTCAATCGACCTGCCCGCACGAGCTCCTGCAAATCCTCACCCAGTTGCAGCAATCTGATGGCGTTGGTCACGGCCGCCCTGGACTTGCCAACCAGCCCCGCCACCTCTTCCTGGGTAAGTCCGAATTCCTCGGTCAGCCGTAGATATGCCATGGCCGCCTCGATGGGGTCCAGGTCCCACCGCTGCACGTTTTCGATGAGGGCGAGGGCCAGCATGTCCCGGGGCTCCGCCTGGCGCACGATGACAGGCACCTCGGTCAGGCCAGCCAACCTGGCCGCCCTCCAGCGGCGCTCCCCAGCAATGAGCTGCAACTGGCCCTCCCTCTCCGTCACCACGAGGGGCTGAATCACGCCATGGGCCTTGATCGACTCCGCAAGCTCCGCCAGCCCATCGTCACCGATGGCCCCACGTGGCTGGTAGGGGTTCGGCTCCACGGCGTCCACCGCCACCCTCCGCAGATCCCCCTCCGGAGACTCATCCGTCGCCAGGAGCGCATCCAGGCCTCGGCCGAGGCCACGCCGCGTCACTGTCCGACCCCCGGCTGCCCCGACCCGTCCGCAGCTCCGCCTTCCACCCGTTCGATCAGCTCCTCCGCCAAGCCGGAGTAGGCCACGGCCCCCGGCGACCCGGGGGAATATACGTCAATGGTCTCTCCGTAGCTCGGAGCTTCGCTCAGCCGCACAGACCGCGGGATTACATTGGCGAAGCGCTGGCCCGGGAAGTGCTTGCTCACCTCCGTCACCACCTGGGCGGCCAGCTTGGTCCGGCCGTCGAACATCGTCAGCACTACACCAGTGAGCTCGAGGCGAGGATTCAAGTGCGCCTTGACCAGCCTCAAGGTGCGGGTCAGGAGCCCGAGGCCCTCCAGCGACAGGTACTCGCACTGCACGGGGACTATTACGCCATCGGCCGCCACCAGGGCGTTCACCGACAGCAGGCCCAGGCTGGGGGGACAGTCCAGGAGCACGTAGTCGTATCCCTCCTTGAGTGACGCCAAAGCCTCGTCGAGACGCCCCTCCCTGTTCGACATAGCCACGAGCTCCACCTCAGCGCCAGCCAGTCCGGGAGCCGCCGGCAATAGGTCCAAGTCGCGACCATTCTGCCCGGCCAAGATAGCTCCCGACAGACCCCTTCCACCTCCCATCAAGCCATCGTACACAGTGACCGGCGGATCCTTGTGCACTCCTAGCGACCGCGTTGCATTTGATTGAGGATCGCAGTCCGCCACCAACACCCGCCGGCCGAGGCCCGCGAGGGCCGACCCAAGGTTAACGGCCGTCGTGGTCTTGCCCACGCCGCCCTTTTGATTCACGATCGCAAGCACAAACGCCATGGGGGGTCCTCCAAGGCCCAGCATACCCGCGGGGGCTGACAGCGGCAAGGGATGGCGCCGGCTTTGGGCCGCCGCGGCGACTCCATGGCGCCCCGTCCGTCGGACGTGCGTTGCGGATCGAGAGGCGCCCTTCCGCCGGCCTCGATGGGCGCCGCACCCCTAGGTCCAGGGCTCTCCCCACGGCTACAGCGGCTCCCAGCGCCTCACCCGCGCCACCACGACCTCCCGCGAGAACCCGGCAGCACCCACCACCTCGACTGCGCAGGCCGCCGCGGATGCCGCCAGCCGCGCCGCCGTATGCACGTCTTCTCCCTCGCAGAGGGCCATGAACAGCGTCGCGGCAAACACATCTCCGGCCCCGGTCGGATCCACGGACCGCGCCGGCACCGCCCCGATCTCGAAGGACTTCCCGGCCTCCCAAATCCGCGCCCCCGCCACTCCGGCCGTGATGGCCAACACCGGGACCCGGGAAGCCAAGCGCTCCACGTCCGTCCCTGCCCCCCTCACGTCCTCGCCGCTCACGCCCCTGAGACAATAGTGAAGTTTTTTTCTATTACCCCCCCTGTGAAAGGCTGCAAAAATCCCTTTTCCGCAAGCCGTGACCTGTTTTTTATCGGTGGCTACCAGCCCGCGCAGAAATGGTTGAAGGATAGGAAGGGGCGAGAGTTGTCTTCTGATGATGTT
>CAZXNP010000129.1:0-6298 GCA_964642035.1 uncultured Anaerolineales bacterium
AGATCAGATGGTGCCCGATCGCCGCCCGGGGCAGGGCATCCGGCACCACCGGCTCGACGTGCTTCTTGCACGTGGGACAGTAGTCACGCCAGATCGTATGCTCAGTGACCACCGACCGAATATCTTCGAGGATGTCTTCGATCGTGCGCGTGCGCTTCCGTTGGCACCGTTGCAGTGCCCCGCCGCAACAGGGGCAGCTTTTGAGACGATGCGTTTTCCGCTTATCGATCCGTGCGGGCGCCCGGCGCCGGCGGCCGGGGTGTCCTTTCTTGGCACCGGGTTTCTTGCGACGCTTGCGCGTATTGGGCTTGGTGTAGATGGGCACCATGCCCGACGGCGTCGAGGGAGAGGGCTGCGGTGCTTGGGGCGGCCCTTGCAGTTCGGCGATGCGCTTGCTCGCAGCCAAGAGAACCAGCGTGACCGCTTCGGCGCCCAGCTCGTATACTTGTTGCGCTTGCGCCTCGGTCAATTCCCCGCGCAACGCGGCCTCGACCAGTGTGATCGCCGGAGTTGTCTGCGCCTTCCCTGGCCGCATGGCTGATTACATACCAGCGCAAGGACCATCGCGCAAATTACCTATTTTAACATTCTCCGGCCCCCTCTTGCATTGCAGACGGCTGATGTGTTACGAATTCGGAAAAGGGCGGACCGTGGAAGCTCCAGTCGTGCTGGTATCCGCCGACTACGCGGAAAACGTCGAGGAGGTAGCCGTGGTCGTCGGCGGCGTCGATCAGTGCGGTGGTACGCCGGTACATGGATGTCGTGCCGGGGTAGGTGACGTGTTCGGCGGATGCGTCCATGAGTTGGACGAGGGGGGAACCGACCAGGGTGTTCAGCCGACCGGGGAACAGCGTTTTGTGCGGTTGTTCGTTCACCAGGACGGTGTAGTGGCTGATCGAATTGCTGGTCCAGAGCGAGTTTTTGATCAACCAGTGGGCGGGGTATCCCATCTCAGTCAGCAGGGGGCGATCGAAGTCGAAGTATTCGAGGGTGAGGCGGTCGCGATGGCCGTGCCCGCCGGCCGCGTTACCGTAATACAGGCTCACGCCGCGAGGACGGGACTTGCTGTTCGATTCGAGGATGGCCAAGCCGTAGCCCGGCAGGTGGCGTGTGCCAAGGTGAATCTCCGAGCCGTGCTGTTTGACAGCTTCGGCGATGCGGTCGTCAAGGCCGTCCTCGTAAAGGGATTCGGTACGGGCTCCGAGTATGTGCAGGACCTTGGCGTGCAGAGGATCGTTGTATTGTCGAAAGGCAGGGCCTTGAAGGGCGGCCGTCCAGCCGACGCGGCGGCTGCCGAAAATGTTTCCGCTGTCGCCGATGCTGGGCGTCCAGATTCCGCAAACAGCCAGTTCGATGCCCACGTCAGCCATTTTCTTGAGCTTCGCGTTGGACCAGATATCGACGCCGAGCTTGTCGAGTAGCCGCGCCAGTTTGTAGAAGTTGACGCACCATCCGGACGAGTAGCCCGGGGAGCTTTCGCCGCCGTGTCCGTCCCGGTAGAAACCGTTCCAGAGCAGTTCCTCGACTTCACCACCACCGCGGAGGATCCAGTCGACGAGCTGTGCGGTGGTGGGCCCGTCGTGCGGGTTGGTGTTCTCCCAGGCCAGGGCAAGGGTGGCCAACGCCGACTGGTGCATCCCGTTATTGCCCCGGACGAAGCCGGAAAGGATGTCCTCGGCCATGACCCGGAGAAGGTTTTGCTCGATGTGGCGTGCGGGATCGGTGATGTTTTTCGTTTCGAGGAAGGCGAGGAGTTCGGGATCCTCAAGGGCGGGCCAGATGTGGTCGTAGGCTTCTGCACAGTTGCGCGTGACGCCGGTGGACCAGATGTAGTCGAGGATTCGGCCATTGATCCCCGCGGGCCATCGGCCGTTGTGGTAGGCTTGCTTTGTTCGGTAGTCGAAGTTTCGATAGTCGGCGGCGATGCGTGCCAGGAGAATGGCACACTTTCGGGCGTAGCGCTTGTCGCCGGTGAAGAGATACCCTTTGGCAAGGGGGGAGATGACAGCAAGGATTTCGCGCTGCCAGCGCTGCCAGAAGATGTGGTGTGCGACGAAGAAAAAACGTTCGCCCGCTTCGTTGACCCAGCCTTGGCCATCGTCGACGTAGAGCTTGTGCTTGGGGTCGTTGGGATCAGGGTGTTTGGGGTTGAAGAGCAGGGTGCGGTCAGCGCGATCGGGATGGAAGCGGCCGTTCTCGTCGAGCCCGGTTTTGTAGTACGCGGCAAAGTCGTTGGAAGGATAGACTTCGCCCCCGACGGGGCACGTGACCCGGAAGGGTTTCTCGCGCGACATCTTCCACGGGTAGTGTCCCCCGCGACGGAAGACCTCGTTGCCATGAACGGGGCAGCCGACGCCGAAGCGAACGTTGAGGGCGCGCAGGACGTTGGGGGCGGGGACGTATCGCCAGAGCTCCTCGTCGGACATTGCAAGGATCCAATCGACGGATTTGGCGGGCTGGACGGCGGCTTTGGCCCAGTCCTTGGTCTTGGCCTTTTCGAGGGCGCGGGAGAGCTCGGCTTCGGTGACGACGTTTCGGGCGGTCTTGGCCAGGAGGGGGGCGGGAACAAACGCGCACACGCAAATGGTCAGGATTGTCAAAACGGAGTTCGTTCGGTCGTGCATCGTTTTCGAGCCTCACCAGGGTAACTTCGTGCGGTTTCTTCGGAGCAGGTTTCCTGACGTTGATGACCGGGGCATCGTTTTTTCCACCAGAGAGGGCGTGTACGTGAAATCCCATTCCCCATCCAAGGAAATCACCGCAGTTTCGTCAGCCGGTCACGTCTATTGCCTCTCATTCGCTTTTGGCCCGATCGACTTTGTTGTCCTCCTCCGATGGATTCAGATCGACGACGGTAACGGGAGCGATCTTGGCGAGGTCTTCTTTAAGCTCTGACGCCGGGCCGACCACTACAACCACCATTCTCGACGGATCAACGGTCTTTTTGGCCAGGGCTATGCAATCGTCTGCGGTCGTCGCGGAAACGGTTTTGATCAGTTTTTCCATGTAATCGTCGGGCAGATTGTTGGATTCGAGCAGCCACAGGTCGCCGGCCACCTGTTGCGGCGTTTCGTGCTGTCGGGCGAAGCTGCCGATGATATAAGATTTGGTGTTGGCCAGCTCTTTTTCGGTTGGCGGTTCATTCTGCAGTCGCTTGAGCTCATCGAAGGCGGCCCGAAGCGCTTCCGGCACCGACGGGTTCTTGGTATACGTGCTGACGGCAAACCGCCCGGCGAAGCGCTGGGCCGAATAGCCCCCGCGGGCGCCGTAGGTCAGCCCTTTCTTGACGCGGATGGTCTCGTTCAGCCGGCTGTTGAACGCTCCGCCGAAGTAGCCGCTGACGACGCGGCTGGTGAAGTAGCCGGAGTCGTGGCGGGTGATGCCCAATTGCGCCATGCGAATCTGCGTCTGCGTCACCTTGGGGTTATCGACCAGGTAAATATGCGTATCGGCCGGTCGGCGGATGGCGGGCAACTTCATGTCCGGTTTGGGGCCCTCTGCTTTCCATCCGCCCAACGCCTTTTCCGCCAGCTTGACGGCACGATCTTTTTCAATATCGCCCGCGAAGATGAGCACGGTCATGTCGGGCCGGGCGTACCTTGACCACCACGCGCGTAAATCCCCGACGTCCAGAGCGTCGATATCCTCGACCTCGCCGGTGACTGTCCGAGCGTACGGGTGCCGGTCGAACAGTCGGCGACGCAGTTCACGACTGGCAATATAAAAAGGTTCGGCGGCGTTGATTTTGAGCGAAGTTCGCTGTCGCTTTTTCAGCTTATCGAATTCTGCCGGCGGAAAAGTGGGCGTAAGCACGACCTCGGCCAGTAGCGCCATCGCACGGTCTACCTGTTCGGTCAGGCAGTTGGCCGATACACTGCACGTGTCCATCCCCCCGGTGCCGGAAAGCGAAATCGCGTAGGTTTCCAGTTCGTCTGCCAGCTCGCCTTCGGTATGCTTGGCGGTGCCTTTGGTCAACATGCTCATCGCCATGGAGGCGGTGCCCGGTTTCGATTCGGTCCAGGCGCCGGCCAGCAAACCTAGCCGGATACTGACGAACGGGACTTCATGGTTGGGGACAACAAGGATTTTCAGGCCGTTGGAAAGCCCGTGCCTTTCATAATCACAGGTAAGGTCGAACGCGGGTGCCTTGGTGATCGGCGGGGTTCTCGGGAAATCTTTCGGCCGGGTCAGCCCGGGACGTCCCGGCGACGGCGCTTCGGTTTCCGGCTTGGCCGTGATCCGGGCGTCTTCTTCCGGGTCCTTCTTCTTTCTCAGCTTGGCCAGCAGTCCCTTTAACATGCTGCCCTTGATCGAACCCTTGATCGCGTGTTTCGGGTCCAGAACCACCTTGGCCACACGCAGCAAGTCGTCCGCCGTCACCTCGCCAATGTCTTCGAGGCGGTGGTTGACGCGCGAAAGGTCATGCTCGAGCACCGCTGCCCGGCCAAGCATGGACGCTTTGCTGTCAGTCCTCAGGTTCTGCGCAACGATCCCTTTTGACATTCGGTTGCGAGCTTTGGTCAGTTCACGCGGGCTCACGGGCGCGGTTCGGATACGTTCGATCTCGTTTTCCAGGGCGGTCATGGCCCGCTCCGGCCTGGCCCCGATCGGGCTGAGCACCGCCCCCACCGCGAAAACCCCGTCCTGCTCCAGCGGGAAGTTCATGTTGATGATGTCCATGGCCAATTGCCGCTCGGCTACCAAGCTCCGATAGAGTCGACTGCTGTTGCCGCCGGCGAGAACCGTGGTCAACAGTTGGAAAGGCACCAAGTCCTGCTGATCCAACCGAGGTGACCGATACACGAGGCCCACGAATGGCGCGGGGGCGTTTTCCTCCTGAATTTCGACGGATCGGCTCTCCGTGGGCATCGGCTCGCGGGCGGTGATCCTCGGCGGATCGTCATAACGCCGAATCCAGCCAAAGTATCGTTCGGCCAGCTTCCGGGCACGCGCATGTGTGACCGCCCCGACGATCACCAGCGTGGCGTTGTTCGGAACGTAATAGCGCGTCCAGAAGTCGCGCAGCTCCTGCACCGCCGTCGCACGCAAATGGGCGATGTTCCCGATCGGCGACCATCGGTACGGGTGCACCTTGAACACCTCCGCCAAGACCTTTTCCGGCACCGTTCCGTAAGGCTGGTTTTTGCCGAGCCGCCGCTCCTCCTCGACGACCTTGCGCTCGGTGTCGAAGGAGGCCTGGTCCACCTTTAGAAACGACATCCGCTCGGCTTCCAGCCACAGCGCCAGCTCAAGCTGATTGGCCGGCAGCGTTTCGTGATACACCGTCTGGTCAAAAGACGTGTATGCGTTGCACGTCCCCCCCGTTCGACGGATGGAATCGAAGTGATCCGTCGGCCCCAGCCGATCCGTCCCCCGGAACATCATGTGCTCGAACATGTGAGCGAACCCCTGCCGGGCCGGATCCTCGTCCTTCGAGCCCACGTGATACCACAACTGCACCGACACGATCGGACATGAAAAATCCTCCAACGTGATCACGCGCAGGCCGTTGTCGAGCCTGCCGTCGCGATAATCGAACATCTTCATGTCGGCGGCCTTCGCGTCGGCCAACGACCAGGCCGAAACCAACACCACCACCACAAGCGTTCGCATAAATCGAGCGTCTCGCATGATTCGGTCTCCAGATAGTATGAGAGGTAGTTTCCCCGCTTTCGCCTCCCGCCACAAGTTTCCAGAAGGTGCGAATCGACGATCACCTTCGCAAGGGCATCGCTCGGAAGGCTTCACCAAAACAACCTGCGTCGGTACAGTGTGCGGAAGGATGGTTGCCCGGACATCGGGTTTCCTCACGCGGAGCGCGAAATGAAGCGATATTCGGTGTTTTTTGTTCTGGGCTTCGGCCTGTCTGCGGGTTTTGCAGGGGTTCGGCGAGAGCACGTCAATTTGAACGGAGCGTGGCAGATTGCGCGCGTCGAGTCGCTCGATGCAGCGGTGCCGCAAGAAGGGTGGAAGGAAATCGGGGTTCCCGGGCATGTGGCCGGTTGGCGGTACGAGCGGGCGTGGTATCGGCGACGCTTCCAGGCCCCGGCGAACTGGCAGGGCCTGCGCATCAAGCTCGTGCTGGCGGGGGCCAAGTATTGCCCGGTCGTGTTCGTCAATGGGCAAAAGGTCGGCCGGCACTTCGGCGGATACGAACCCTGCGAATTCGACATCTCGTCCGCAGTGCGAGTCGGGCAAGAGAATGAGTTGCGGATCGGCCTGAACGACTGGACGGCGCTGGTCAACGGCGAGACGGTCCAGTTCCCGGAAAAGATAGAGCGGCACTGTCTGTAGGCCG
>CAZXNP010000130.1:0-6234 GCA_964642035.1 uncultured Anaerolineales bacterium
GCCGCTGGTCCCACGCGCCCAGCACCGCAGCCGCCGTCTCCGCGGCGTCCGGCTTGTTGGTGCCGATGACCCCCGACGGGCCGCGCTTGGCCCAGCCAGCGACGAAGAGCCCCGGCTCTGGGTCCCCGCCCGACGCATCTAGGATCTGGCCCTGGGCGTGGGGAATACGGTGGCGATCGGCGTCGAAGGGCGCGCCCGGCAGCGGCTGCACCAGGTACCCGATGGCCCGGAACAGAATGTCGCACGGCACCACTTCCGTTTCGTCGGTAGGCCTCACCTTGAGCCAACCCTCGGGGGTGCGCTCCAGGCTGTTGACGCGCAGGCGAACGGCCTCGAGACGGCCATCGCCCATGAGCTCTACCGGCGAGCGGTAGAACTGCATGCGGACCATCTTGTGCCCCGGTTGGGGGGCCCGCAGGGCCAGCTCGCGCATCACATCGATGTTCTTCAGATTCTGGCGCTTGGCCTCCCCTGCGGCCACGATGGCGGCCGAAATCGGGTCCAGCTTCAGGTCGTCCTCCGTCACCACGAGATCGGCGTCGGCCATTCGGGCAAGCTCCCGCAGCTCCACGGGAGTGGCCTTCGTCTGCAGGGGGCCGCGGCGAGCCACCACCGACACTTCCTCAACGCCGCTGGCGCCGAGGGCCGCATCGGCGTGGGGCGCCACGTCGGTCGCGGCGAGTTCCTCCGGGGACCGGAGCAGCATCCGGGCCACGTCTAGGGCGACGTTGCCAACGCCCACGACCATGGCCTGGCGCCCGGACAGGTCGAACTTCTCGTCCCGGTAGTCCGGGTGGCCGTTGTACCAGGCCACGAACTCCCGGGCGGCGTAGACACCGGGCAGGTCCTCCCCGGGGATGCCCAGGTGTCTATCGGATTGGGCGCCATAGGTCAGGACGACTGCGTGGTACCAACTCCTGAGATCGCCAAGGCTGACGTCGCGGCCAACGCCGACGTTGCCGAAGAAGCGAAACCTGTCACCCGCGGCCTCGACACCCCGTTCGTAGACCTTGATGACGCTCTTGATCTTCGGGTGGTCCGGGGCGACGCCGAAGCGCACGAGGCCGTAGGGGGTCGGCAGGCGATCGAACATGTCCACCCGGGCCACGGCCTGGTCTCCGAGGAGGTCCAGGGCCGAGTAGAAACCTGAGGGACCCGCGCCGACGATGGCCACCCTCAAGCCGCCGGCGCCATTGCTCGACCCTGAATGCACATCGCCTGCCATAGCCTGCTCCTATCCCAGTTGAGCGGCAGATTCTACGCCCCGGCCGGCCCCCATTCAACTCGCGCTGCCGCGGCCCCCGGCCCTGGGCCGCCAACGGCCTGGCATTTAGCCCGGCCCGCAAGTAGAATGGCCGCCCCTTGCGGGCGCGGCCAGCTGCTTGCTGCCCCTGCCCCTAATACCCGCCTCGAGTCCCGAACCTGCCTGGAGCGCCCCTGTGAAGCACCTCGCGGTGGCGAGCGTCCTTGTGGTGGCCGTGACGGTTGTGACCGTCACCTTCCTTGAAAGCATCGACCTTCTCCCGGTCGTCGCCAGCATCGAGGGGGAAGTTGCTGACCGGCTCTTCTCCTACCAGATGTACGTCATCTCGTTCCTGTTTGCCCTGGTGGCGGTGTTCATGGTGTACAGCGCCGTCGTCTTCCGGAGGCGCTCCGGGGACGACGGGGACGGGCTGTACGTGCGGGGCAACACCACCCTTGAGGTGACGTGGACCGTCATTCCCGTGGGGGTGGTGTTGTACTTCGCCGTCCTGTCGACGGAGTACCTGCTTGATGTGACATCCCCCCCGGAGGACCCGGTGGTCGTGAACGTCACGGGTTCCCAGTGGTCCTGGCGGTTCGAGTACCCGGCGGCGGACGTGACGTCGCCGGAGCTCGTGCTGCCGGTCGACCGCCCGGCGATGCTCAGGATCACGGCCACCGACGTGATCCACTCCTTCTGGGTGCCGGAGTTCCGGCTGAAGCAAGACGCCGTGCCCGGGCTGGTGCGAAACCTGCGCATCACGCCGAATCGCCTCGGCGAGTACAAGGTGCGGTGTGCTGAGATCTGTGGTGCCGGTCACGCCTTCATGGTGGCCGATGCGAGGGTGGTCCCGGCGGCCGACTTCGAAGCCTGGCTCACGAGCCATGGGGCGACCGACGACCCGGTTGCGAGGGGCAAGCGCACGGCGGAGCTGGCGGGTTGTGTAGCGTGCCACTCCACAGACGGCAAGCGCATCGTGGGTCCGACGTGGCTCGGCCTGTACGGCAAGGAAGAGGCCCTTGCCGACGGCACCACCGTCACCGCGGACGACGACTACCTCATCGAGTCGATCCTGGACCCCGGCGCTAGCCTGGTCGACGGATTCGACAACGTGATGCCCGCGACCTTCGCCGACAGTCTGTCCGACGAGGACGTGGCGGACCTGGTGGCCTACATCCGCAGCCTCGAGCAGTAGCCCTGTCGCAAGGTGGGGCCCCAGCGCCCCCAGGCACCCCGATATTGCCAAGGAGTCTGCCAGTGAGCGTGTTGCTTCGCAGTGGTCTTGTCCGTGGCCTTGTCGGCCAGCTCGCCGGCACCCTAGCGGGCATGGCTGCCGTCGTTGCCGTTCGGCTGGCCATCGGCCGGCCCGGGTGGTCCGCCGAGCCGGCCACCGTGGTGGGGGCCGTGGTCGGGGTGGCCGGGTTCATGATCGCCGTCGGCGCGCTGACCGACTGGTGGCGCTGGGCCAAGGGCCTGGAGACACCCTTGCGCCACGGCCACTCCGAAGGGAAACCGGAGTGGTCCCGCTACCTGAATGTCGACTACAGCCACAAGGTCATCGGCATCCAGTACACGATCACGTCCCTGGTGCTCATGCTGGTGGGCGGCCTGCTGGCCCTCACGATGCGGACGGAGCTGGCGGACGCAGGCCTGCAGTTCATGTCCTCGACCACCTACTCGACCCTGGTGGGCATGCACGGCATCGTCATGATCGCTGCGATCCTCGTGGGCGTGGGCGGCATGTCCAACTACCTGGTGCCCCTCATGATCGGCGCCTCGGACATGGCCTTCCCGCGCCTCAATGCCTTCGCGTACTGGGTCAACGTGCCCGGCGCCCTCCTGGTCGTGGCCAGCATGTTCGCCGGCGGCTGGAATACCGGCTGGACCGGCTACCCGCCCCTGAGCGCTCAGGCCCCGCTGGGCCAGGACCTGTTCTTCCTCGGCGTCTACATGGTGGGCTTGTCGTCGATCCTGGGCTCAATGAATCTCATCGTGACCACACTGCGCCTGCGCATGCCGGGCATGTCCCTGTCGCGGCTGCCCATATTCGTGTGGGCCATGCTGGCCACATCGATAATCGGCCTCACGGCCACCCAGTTCATCGGCCTGTCATTCCTCATGGTGGTGCTGCAGCGGACCCTGGGCCTCGGGTTTTTCGACCCCAACCTCTCGTCGGCCGCAGCGGCCCTGGGTTCCCCCGCCGGCAAGCCCCTGCTGTTCCAGCACCTGTTCTGGTTCTACTCCCACCCGGCGGTGTACGTGTTCATCCTCCCCGGCTTAGGCATCATCAGCGAGCTGTTGCCAGTGTTCTGCCGCAAGCCCCTGTTCGGCTACCGCTGGGTGGCGATGTCGAGCATGGCCATCGCCCTGGTGGGCTTCCTGGTGTGGGCCCACCACATGTTCACCTCGGGCATTGGCGAGGCGGTGCGGATCCCCATGATGTACACCACCCTACTGGTGGCGGTGCCGACGGGGGTCAAGTTCTTCAGCTGGGTGGCCACGGCGTGGCGAGGAAAGCTCGTTTTCCCGACCCCAATGCTCTTCGTCCTGGGCGCCTTCTTCGTGTTCCTGCTGGGCGGCCTGACCGGGCCGCCAAACGGCATGGTGATCACGGATCTGTACCTCCACGACACCTACTGGGTGGTCGGCCACTTCCACGCCACGATGTTTGGCGGATTCGTGTTCGCCTTCTTCGCGGCCCTGTACTACTGGTTCCCGAAGGCCATCGGCCGCATGTACGACGAGCGTCTTGGGAAGATCCACTTCTGGCTGATGACCCCGGCCTTTTTCGTCATGTCCCTGGGGCAGATCAGGGTGGGCCTCATGGGCATGCGGCGGCGCATCGCCGATTACGACCCGGCCCTTGGTATCGACACGACCCACTTCTGGATCACCGTCGCTGGCTTCGTGATCGGGTTCTCAATACTCCTGATGCTGTACAACTTCATCAGGAGCGCCCGGCGGGGCGCCCCCGCGCCAGCCAACCCGTGGCGCTCCCGGTCCCCCGAATGGCTCATACCCTCTCCACCACCGGAGATCAGCTACGAGGGGCGACCGACGGCGGTGGGCCGGCCATATGACTACGGTCTGCCGGGATCCGTGTACGTGTCCTTGGCCGAGCCCGCGGTGGGACCCTCATGACGGACCGCCGGTTGAATCATGGAGAAGCCGATGCACGATGAGTCGAGTGCGGCCACCTACCGCCGCGGCCTCCTTGTCGGGCTTGCCCTGGCCATCCTGACGGCGGTGGAGTTCGAGATCAGCTCCTACGACGCGGCCTTGGTGCTGCTCCTAACCATTGCCCTCATGAAGACAGCCTCTATTCTCCAGTACTACATGCATATCGGCCGCGTATGGCAGGGGGACGAGGAGCACTCATGACCACGACTTCGACGGCGGCCGGCTATCGCTTCGCCACCACCTCCAACCGAATGGGCCTGTGGTTGTTCATCCTGTCCGAGGCCTTCATGTTCGGCGGCCTTCTGGCCACCCGCTTCTACCTGTGGGGCAACACCCGCCCCGATCTGAATCAGGCCCTCGGCCTGATCCTGACCTTGGTGCTACTAGCCAGCAGCGTGTCGATGAACCGGTCGGAGTCGGCCATCGCCCACGGGGATCGCCCGGCTTTCCTGACGTGGCTCCTGGTCACCGTGGCCTTGGGCCTGGTGTTCCTTGGCGGCGTCGTCGGCATCGAGTGGCGGGGCCATATCCGCCCCGGGGACGGCGCCTTCGGAGCGGTGCTTTACGGCCTGACGGGCATGCACGCTTTTCACGTGCTCACTGGCATCCTGCTGATTCTGGCGGTGTGGCGCCTGGGCCGCCATGGTCACTTCTCCGCCGACCGGCACTGGGGCGTGGAGGCTTGCGCCGTGTACTGGCACTTCGTCGACGTGGTGTGGGTGTTCTTCTACCCGGCCCTCTACCTCATCGGCCGCCCGCCGGTGTAGGCCAGACGATGATCCTCGCCCACGCGGTGCCGCCCCGGGCCGGCCCAGCGGCCGCCCTGGTGCTGGCCATGACCTACGGTCCAATCCTGGCCGCGGTGGTCCTGGCGGCGGCAGTGTACTTCGCCGGTTGGCGCCGCGGAGGCGCCGAGGGCCGGTCGGTGGCCGGGCGCCGGCATCTGGCCTCCTACATTGCCGGCCTGACGGCCCTGGTTCTGGCCCTGGCGTCCCCCTTGGACCCCCTGGCGGACCGGGCCCTGTTGCCCCACATGGCCCAGCACCTCCTGCTGGTCATGGTGGCGCCACCCCTGATCCTCCTCGCCCGGCCGGTGCCCGTGGCTCTGTGGGGGTTGCCGCGAAGCATTGGTCGCGCCGTGGGCCGCCATCTGGCGCCCCGGGCCACGGTGGGCCGCGGCGTGCGGGCCGTCGGGGCGCCGGCGGCGGCGTGGATCGTCCTAGCCACGGTCACCATCGGCTGGCACGAACCGCGGCTTTACGATCTGGCCCTGGAGAATGGGTGGGTCCATGACCTGGAGCACGTCTCGATGCTGGCGGCGGGGATCGCGTACTGGGCGGCCGTGGTGGGGGCCGCGCCCCTGCCCGATGGATTGGCGACGCCTTTTCGACGCGCCCTGTTCCTCCTGTCGGCGGTGCCCATTCCCATGGGCGTCGGGCTGGCCATAGCCTTCGCCCCCGCCCCCCTGTACGCCCACTACGTGGCGGAGGCCAATCCCTGGGGTTTGGGGGTCATGGCCGACCAAGCGTTGGGGGGCGCCCTCATGTGGATCGGCGGCGGCATGATGCTGGTGCTGGCGGCCCTGGCGTACGTGGCGTCAGCAATCGCCGGCGATGACCGGCTCCTGGCCGGATCCGAGTCACCGCCAACTGTTGCCCATTTCACGGAGTCCGTCTGACGTACTCCCAGTCCACCTGAGGCTCTCCGAGTCCGCGGCCGCGGACTCCTGCCCGCCGACCCCGGGGAGGACCGCCAACAGCGTGATCCCCCGTCGGCTGGAGGAGGGCGCGCAGGCCGCGTCTAGGGAAGCC
>CAZXNP010000131.1:0-6186 GCA_964642035.1 uncultured Anaerolineales bacterium
GTCGCAGCTTTTTCTTGGGATATGGGTTTATCGCAAGCTACCAAGGAAAGCAAGGTGGTGAGAAATAAGAAGAATAAAGTTAGTTTTATAGTGTGCATAGGTACATACTGTTCTTTATATTTTATTGTCAGACAAACTACACGCCAATCGAAGCCTGTTTGATTCTTAACTATTTGTTTTTTACCTCATGATGAAAGCGGTGACAGCTATCACAGTGGCTTATAATTTTTCCTTTCTTTTCATGTTTATCACCATGACAGGTGCGACATTTTTCAATGGTTGGCATTGCGATATCAGCACTGTTATCAGATTCGAGCTTATCATGGCATGTCGTGCACTCCATGGTGTTATGTTTGTTGTGGGCGAATATTGCTCCCGGCTGCCAGTCGCGGTTGATATTCACTCGAGCCATTTTCCACGGTGTTTTGTCATCACCGGATGATGTAATTTCGTGGCATTCACCACATTCGTAATCAGTACTAAACAAGCTGGATCCCGCATTTCTACGTGCGAGTTCGTTAGCACACTTGACGACGTTTATGTTGTCGCCAACATTGGCACATAAACGTTTGTTGGCGGGGTTATCACTTAGCCATTGTGTGTAGAACATACGTATCTTATCCATCACTGCGCGCTCGTCCCCATGAGGCACATTACCTTCTACGGGTTCGGTGAAGTACTGTTTGTGACAGCCAGATTGCTGGCAGGATTCTTCCATAGTCATGGGCTTAAAACGTGTGCCAGCATCATCGAGCTTGTGGCAGTCCGAGCAGGTCATGAGCGTATCTCCACGCGGGCTAGATACACCTTCTTTGTCTAGATGAACCTTGTGTGAGTATTTTAGCCCGGGAGTTTCAGTAGATAAGGATTTTTTATCCTGAACAACCCGAATTAACTTCTCTCCTTGTTGTAGCGATAATTTGAATGCTGGATGATCCTCATCGAATGAGTGAATATTTGCCAGTGTTGATGTGGATTTACTTGCTTTGATGTTTCCATGACAGGCCACACAATGACTCGGGTCGTGCCGTACAAGTCCTTTGTCACCTTTATGGTCAATGTGACAACTCGTGCAATGTATGTGTTTTTGCTTACTCGCAAGTGCGCCATCTTTGCCATGCTGTTTGAGCTGCTTGTGACAGCCCTCACAAACTTCATCAGTAATTGCTGTGAATGGTTGCTTGTGACAAACCGAACATTGTGCACCGAACATGTTGTGCCCACCGGATAAAGGACCTGGATTCCACGAGCCTGTTAGAGTGATGGGTAGTTGGGATTGCCATTTATCCAATTCCGGCGAAACAGATGTTAATAAAGGAAATAGCAGGAATATCAGGAATACAGATAAAGCTCCCAGCAAGCCTAGTTTTCGTTTACTTAACCCCAGTGAAGCCAATGTTACCGGTACTTCATCGCTGGATACTTCCGTTAAAGGTTGGAGCATTTCTACCGACAGGGCTATATCGTGCTCACCTATATCGGGTACAACTGTTAGAAGGTAAGGTCCTATAATAAGCTTAGTGTCGGGCGAAAGTGCGGCACTCTGCTCAATAAAGCCGTTGATATCCATCACAGCATCTTTTTCGCCATCGATATACAGCGTGCCATCTTCAGAGCGGCGCACCGTCGCATGTAGCAAATGAACGCGATGATCAGCTAGGTGAATTTTACAGCTAGGCCCGCGTCCAATTTGAATAAATTCTCCACTAACAGCGCTTTCCTTGTTGATAGGTACGCCCTGTGAGTTATGGTCGACATGGATTAATAGACAGGAGATCATTAGTACTTACCAGTAGAAGTAGATCGATAAAATGTGTACCGCAAGAGCGGCAAGCATAGCGATGGAGATGGGACCGTGGAAATATAACCAGCCTTGCAATCTTGCTTGTAGGGCAACTTGTTGTCGCGCTCGTGCCACCAGTCTTTCTTTGTGTATCAACACGGAATACAATTTGTGCATTAATATTATTTGTTCTTCGGAGGTGTATTGTTTTCCGAGCTCCAATACTTGTTGTGTGGCTAATATGGTGGGGCAGTCGTGCTGTACCCCTGATAATTGTTGCCAAAAGCTCCCTCCAATGCGAGTTTCATGGCGTGCATGCAATACTAGTGCGTTCACGTCATCTGGCAGACCAAGCGCTCGAGTCCGAGCAAGTTCATCTAGTTCTTTGATCTCAAGTAGCAAGTCTTCCAGTAAGTCTGCCCCCATGTTGAGCATCATCATGCGCGGATAATTATGAAAGACATATATACCTATAAAACCACTAGCAATCACCAGCATCATCAGCACATACGACAAAGTGTGGATATTCCAGCCGAATTGGAATCCGGTATGTAGTGTTGCTAGAACAATCAATGATGTTCCAAGGTAAACATGTGAGGAGAGCCACCCCTGTAGCGTAGAGCTATTACGCCAGCCTTCTTTACCCCTTAGTTTTCTACGCTCGGTTCGGGTCTGCTTTGATGAAGTCTCCTGCTCGGACTGGCGCCTATCACTGGACTGATACTGTCGTCTATCATACTTTCTGGGGGTATGGCGCTTGGCGATCCCGTACCACATCAACACACCAATGTTGAACAGTGAAATAAACCCCAGCAGGTAGCCCAGCCATGTTCCACCATAAGATTCTCCATCCGAAGGATTGTTTAGTATATAAGCAAGTAGCGCTAGTGCTACAATTCCGCAACTGATCTTTAGATAGCGATAATTTTTGTATCCCAATACGCTTGGGCGTTGTATCATATCCATATTAAAGTTCTATTAGCAAATCGTCCCCATGACCCACCAAGGAATAAAGTCAAGGTCTGTAAGTTAGCTGTTCTGTGAAAGATAAGGTCCAAGTTATTTAACATAGTCAAAGAACTCCTCCGGGTTTACCCGCCAAGCGGCACCAGTTGGGCATGCACGTTCGCATGCTGGTCCCCCGATAAGGCCTTTACACATATCGCACTTCACCGCTTTCTTGGGCGCCTCGTCCTCCTGTGGCGCGCACTTGCTGGGGCCCAATCCCATCAGTATCTGCCAGATATTGCGCGGCTTATAGGGCTTCTGTACTGTCATCTGTATCACGTCGTACGGGCAATTATTTTGGCAATTGCCACAGCCAATACAGCTGTCATCAATAAACACTTCCCCGTTTACGGATCGGTGTATTGCATCTGGTGGACATTCCTTCATGCAATGTGGATGTTCGCAATGACGGCATGATGCGGGAACGTGGATTTGTTCATAGGTCGGTCCAGCTTCACGGTTTAGGCGCGATGTACCATCATGCACATTCGCACAGGCCGTCTCACAGTTATTGCAATGTACACAGAGAGAATAGTCGATCAACAATACGTCAGTTGCCTCACCAACCCCTTGTTCCATCAAGAATTTAATCAAGCCGCTCGAAGAGCCTGATGCCAAGGAGTCATGAAGGTCGACTCGTTCCAGGTAGCGACTATCAATATGACTACGGATTGATGAATTACGTTCCATCACCGCTTCGACTCGCTCGGCCTCTAGCAAAATTACCTCGGTTGGAGATGCTGCTTTCACTGTGGCAGAGCGTAGAGAGTTAGACACTAGCGCCTTTTCGCCAACGTAATTACCGGCAGATACATACGCTAGCACAACCTCTTTGCCTTCCATAACTCGCGATATCGTTACCGAGCCACGCCGAACCACGTACAAGCCATCTGCTTTATCTCCCTCAGTAAAGAGAACTTCTCCTACCGCGAAGTGCTTAAATTTAGCTTCGTGCACAAGGTGGTCAATTTCGCTTTCGGATAGCGCCTTACCCAATAGGTCTCTTACTATGCGCTTGAGCGACACTTCATCCAGACTACGCCGCACGCCTGGTGACAATTGAAGCAGTTTGAGCATCGAGCGGCGAGGAGTTTCGACCAGCACACAATCATCACCGGCAATGACGGTAGCAGAACGACGACGACCGGACAGTAAGCCCATTTCACCAAAAAACTTTCCTTCGCCCAAGTTTATAACTGATGTTTTTTCATCTTTGCCAATGATATGGATCTTCACTGAACCTTTTAAGATCGAGTAAAAAGTATTGCTGTAATCGTTGCGCTTAAATATTACTTCGCCAAGCTGGGGTGTATGCACTGTGCTATCAAGTATGAATTCACGCAATTGTAGCGTTGTGAGAGAGGCAAACAGCAACTGCTTTTTTCGAATAAGTTCTATTCCCTCACTAGCAGAATGAATGTCGGAGATTGATGCAAACTTCTCTCGCAGCAAGTTTTCGTCTGCCGGTTCAACCGGATTCCCCTGAATATATTCGACGACTTCATAGCCTTGGTTCATCGCCTCTTTAATAAGCGGATAACCAGCCAAAGAGCCGATAACATATAAGCCCGGGACATTCGATTCATATTGCTCTGTCAACTGTGGAATAGATGTCCTATCTGCACTAGGGAAGTACACGCCGAAGCTTTCCACCAGTTTGCGCTGGGGTGTAGCACCCAGACGGGCAATGACTCGATGACAGTTTATCTGCTCCAAACCCTGAGGGGTTTGCGCGATGAAGTCCAGTGCAAACCCTCCACCTGTAAGTTCATCAATGCGTTGGCATCGCGAATTGATCCGAGTCTCTATCCTCCCTGCAGTAACTTCTGCCATTAGCAGATCGAAGTTGGCTTTTTTACAGTTGCTAAACTCTTCCTGACGGTTGACAAGGATCACCCTGTTCTGTTTGGCGAGCGCAAGTGCATTTTCCACCCCCGCATCGCCGCCACCGACCACCACGATGGTTTCGTTATTGTAGGCATCGGGATCATCCAACTGGTATTGCACGCCGGGTAGGTCTTCACCTTCTACGCCTAGCTTGCGGATATTGCCCTGCACGCCAATAGCAAGCACTACAAATTCGGAATCTATTTCTTCACCAGATGTCAGAGAAATTTTAAAATTACCAGACTTACCTGAGATGGCTTGCACAGACGAATTTATGCGCAAATTTACACCAAGCTGGACGAGCTCTTCCTCCCATGTGGCCAGGATATTTTCACGATGCCCCGCACTGAAGCTAATATTACTACGCAATGGCAACTGTTCGGGTTCATCCATTACCTGCTTGCCTTTTTGGAAGCGGTATATGGTGTTGGCCACATGTGGTGCAGCTTCCAGCAGTACATGGGATACACCAAGTGCTGCAGCCCTTGCCGCGGCAGATGCGCCTCCCGGTCCAGAGCCAATAATTGTAATTCTAAATTTTTCGCTCATTTTCTAAGGTTTAGAGGTTGTATCAAGTTCGAACATTTATCTGCAAAGTTATCCGCAAAAAAAACCCGCATGATGCGGGCTTTTTTTCTGTTTTGATATTGTATTATTCGACTGTTAGTAGATAAGTAATGAAGTCACCTTTCTCTTGAGGAGTACAGTTTTTTCCGTACAAATCACGACAGTGTTTAGTAAAACCTCTCTCAGCTTTGTTGCGATCAGCAAAACGATCGGGATTGGCTGAAGGTGCTAGTGGCTTGATTGCCTTACCTGTATCATTATGCTTACCTTTATTGGCCGGGTTATCGGTATGGCATGCCGAGCAGGAAAGATCTTTTCCTTTAACTTCTACTTTCTTAGTATAGAAAGCGCGTCCGGCTTCCGCACTTAATGTTGAGTCTGGGTTTAGTGCTCTCGCATGCATCCCATAATCTATAGCGAACTGTAACGCGAAGGTATTATCAGTCGCTTGTGCAGAAAAACTGACTAAACCGATTAGCGCAAATAAAACATATGATGCCTTTTTCATTCGATGAATCTCCCTTTTTAAGTTTTACTTCCAAATCATTTCTGACCCCCGCTCTAAGCAGAAAACAGCTATAATCTTATTTATGTTAATGGATAAGAACACACTTGTATATAGTCCAAAAGTACTAATATCTTTGTACTAGTTGATGCTCAGGGTATATAACTAGAAAAATTATATAGTAATAAAAACAATAAATCAAATTAAAAATCAGAGACTGATTATACCCGTATTTTCTGTAAATATTAAGAAACTTGAGTTTATTTAATGACGAAGTAAGTCATTGATATTTAATCATTAATGATAAAAAGTAGCTCCTAAAAGTAAGGAAACTACTGCTTTATAAAATTCCATTTGATCATTAGGGAAAGTTAAAGGTTTTATTTAACTAAGGCATAAAATGGCTGTACTTCAACCAAGCTTCCTGGCTCAACAG
>CAZXNP010000132.1:0-6169 GCA_964642035.1 uncultured Anaerolineales bacterium
CAACCTCCACGACGGCGGGGTCGTAGCTGACCTTGAGATCGACGCCGAAGAGGTTTTCGACCTCGCTGATCTCAATCTTGACCTCGGCTGACTCGCCGCAGGTCAGATGAGTTTCGGCGGGTTGGACCGACACCGTCGTGTTGCCTTGGCCCAAGGGGCTGGCAAGGACCGACGGGGCGGCGAAGGGATGGGGGGCCAAAGTGAGGAGCGCGAGGGCAGCGCCGATTCCGGCTGCGCCCGCGAAGCGCGCTCGCTCGAGCAGTGGGTGCATCGAGGACCTCCTTGAACACCGCAGTTGCCTCGACCGGGACCGTGTGGGGACCAGTTCGGCCGCGGTGCGGGGCGGAGGCGCGTCGATCAGCGGCCATGCTACCACAGGTGCCCGGCCAATGTCAAGACATAACAAATCTTAAAGGACCTCAGAAAGCGCTTCTCGGGAACCGGCGGCATGGCCGCCGCCCCACGACTCCAAGTCAAGGAGCACGACCTGGCCGCCTCTGTGGTTCCCCAGGACGACGAGGAGTAATCGCCCCCCCACCGGGGGAGCCGCCTCAGTCGGGCAACCTCACCGCAGCGATGACGGCAGGATGCCCATCTCGTTCCGATACTTGGCCACGGTCCGCCGGGCTACCTTGTAGCCCCGGCGGGCTAACTCCGCTGCCAGCTCGGTGTCCGTCAGGGGGTGGTCTTCGCCCTCGATGACTTCGCGCAGGACGTCGTGGACCGACAGGGCCGCCTTGAAGAAGGTGGCGTAGGCCACAACCTGGCGGCTGGGGAGCTGGACGTACTTGCCCCCCACCGCCCGGCTCACCGTGGACTCGTGGACCCCCAGTACCTCCGCCACCTCGGCCCGGGTGAGGGGCACGAGTTGTCGTGGGCCGTGGCGGAGGAAGGCCTCCTGGCGTGACATCACGTAGTCGGACACGCGCCTGAGGGTCTGGCGTCGTTCCCCGATGTGGGTCAGGAAGCGCTGGGCCCGGTGCACCTGGGACTGAACGTGGGCCGAGTCGGCATCGGACAGGTGCTCGGCAACGGCGTCCCCCGCGCCCTCGAGGCGCCGGGCCAGGTCGCGATACATGGGGCTGATGCCGAGGTGAAAGCGCCGGGACTCGATCACTTCGACGGTGATCTCGTCGTCGTCGCCGATACGCACCACCACGTCCGGGGCAATGTATCCCGGGCCCTCCTCCCGCTCCCATGGCTCCAGGTCGGTGCTTTCCGCAACCGGATATGGCCGCAAGTGAGTGCGGATGAAATCCCTGGCCGCGACCACATCCTCGTAGTCGGCGTCCAGAATCCGGGCGAGCTCGGCGAACTTGCCGTGGCCTAGGTCATCCAGGTGATCCACCACCAGGCGCCGTGCCAGGGGGTGGGCCACCCCCAGCTCCTCCCAGCGGTCGAGCTGGATGACCAGGCACTCCTCCACGGATCGGGCCCCCACTCCGAGGGGGCCGACGCTCTGGAGGACGGCCAGGACCCGCTCCACCCGGTCCTCGTCGACGCCCATGGTCATGGCCGCCATGCTGAGGGGAGTCTCCAGAAACCCCCTCTCGTCGAGTTCCCCCACCAGGAACTCGGCCACGGCCAGGTCGGCATCGTCGAGGACGGCAGCCAGCTCGGCCAGGAGGTGTTCGGCCAGACTTCGCTGGTCCGCGACGCGGGTGAAGTAGTCGAACTCGTCGTCGTCGGCCTCGGCCAGGCTCTGGGCCGCCTGCCTGGCCAGGTCGTCGCCGCGACTGCACCGGAAGCAAGTGCCGTCCCGGAGGAGAGGGTCGCCGCAGGCCGGGCACACCGCCGGCTCGTCGAGCTCCAGGGCCGGGTTGTCGGCCACCTCGGCCAGGATCATGTCCTGGAGCTCCACACCGTTCAGGGCCAGGATCTCGGCGAACTGGATCAGACTCGGCGACGGGCGCATCGACATCTCCGCCCGCTGGCTCTGGCCCTGGCTCTGGCCCATGCCAATCTTCATGCGAGGCCGTACTCCTCCATCTTCTGGTAAAGCAGACGCCGGTATATGTGGAGGGATCGGGCGGCGGCGCTTCGATTCCCCTCGGCCTGGCGCAAGGCCTCCGCGATCATATCCCGTTCCACCTCGGCAAGCACTTTCTTCAAGGGCACCCCCTCCCGTACGAGGGCGGCGACGTCCAGGCCTGGTGCCCCGGGGACCGGGGCCGCCAGCTCCAGCTCGTCGACGCCTATCACGTCGCCGGTGCCCATCACCACCGCCCGCTGCACCACGTTCTCGAGCTGCCGGACGTTCCCCGGCCATTCGTAGGCCATGAGGGCCCTCATGGCTTCGCGGCTGATCTTCGTGGGGGGCGCCCCTGGGCGACGGCGGTAGAGGTCCAAGAAGTGGGCCACCAAGGCCGGGATGTCCTCCCGTCGCTCCCTCAGGGACGGCAGGTCGATGCGCACCACGTTGAGGCGATAGAAGAGGTCCTCCCGGAAGTTGCCGGCGGCCACCTCGGCCGGAAGGTCCTTGTTCGTGGCGGCCACGATGCGGGTGTCCACCTGGATCGAAACCGTGCCCCCCACTCGCTCGAACTGGCCGAACTGCAGCACCCGCAGCAGCTTCTTCTGGCTAGCGGGGGTCAGCTCCCCCACCTCGTCCAAGAACACGGTTCCGCCGTCGGCGAGCTCGAAGCGCCCCTTGCGCCGGGCCACGGCGCCGGTGAAGGCGCCTTTTTCGTGGCCGAAGAGCTCGCTCTCCAGGAGGGTCTCCGGCAGGGCGGCGCAGTTGACCCGCACGAGGGGTCCCCGGCGGCGCCCGGAGTTGCGATGCACGGTGTCGGCCACGAGCTCCTTCCCTGTGCCGGTCTCGCCGGCAATGAGGACGGGGGCGTCGCTGCCGGCGACACGGCCAATGAGCTTGTACACCCGTTGCATGGCGGGGCTGGCGCCGACGATGCGCTCCTGGGGCCTGGCCTCCAGCTCGTCCTGGAGGGCCCGCACCGTCTCCGACAGGCGCCGGTGCTCGAGGGCCCGATCGATGGCGTGCTGCACGGCCTCCAGCTCCAGGGGTTTCACCAGGTAGTCGTGGGCGCCGCCTTGGATGGCCCGGATGGTGCGGGAGGAGCTGGAGTCGGCGGTGACCACGATGATGGGGGCGTCTGACCGCTGCCGCAGACCCGCCAGGACGTCGAGGCCATCGATGTCAGGCAAGCGCATGTCGAGGAGCACCAGGTCCGGCTCCGAGGCGCCAAGGGTCAAGGCCTCCTCGCCGGTGGCGGCCTCGAGGACCTTCGTCCGGCTGCCGGCCAGGAAATCCCGCAGGAGCTCTCGGATGGCTGGGTCGTCGTCGACGACCAGGATTGTGCGCGGCATGTTGCCTTCCAGGCTAACTGTACTGAAAGCGTACAGTGTCTCGGGTGCCCGGTCAAGGCCCGGGCCCGGTGGTATCATGCCGGGCCGTGGACGAAAGGCGCGGTCGACAGCCACCCCGGGACCTGGCTCACACCCTTGAGGGCCTCCTTGCCTCGGCCGTGGCAGTCGCCGGGGCCGGCGCCGGGGCGATCTATCTTGTCGACGAGGAGCGGGGCGACTTGGTCCTGGCCCAGGGGCTGGGCCTGCCCGAGGAGGCCGTGGGGCACCGCCTCGCCCCGGGGGAAGGCCTTCTCGGCCTAGCGGTGCAGCAGGGACGGTCGGTGGTGAGCCACGACGTGCCGGCCGACTCCCGGGCCCGGGCCCGCCGGCCGGACTGGGACGCCGATCCGCCGGTGCGGGCCTTCCTGGGTCGTCCCCTCCGCACGGGGTCCGTGCTCATCGGCGCCCTAGAGCTCACGAGCCCCTCCAAAGACGTCTTCGGTCCCGAGGTGCGGGGCCGGGTGGCGATCCTGGCCGATGCGGCGGCCCTCCTGGTGGAGCAGACCCGCCTCAGCGCGGCCCCGCCCCCGGCGGCGTTGGCCGGCCAGGCCCTCTCGGGAGACCCCCTGGGCATTGCCGTGGTGGACCGCCGCCTGTACGTGACCAGCGCCAATGCGGCCCTGTGCCGCCTGACGGGTCTGGAATTGGAGGCGGTGGTCGGCCGGCCGGTGATAGCGGTGCTGCCGGCCCTTGGTCGGCCTCGGGGCCGGGATGCCCTTGAGGCGGCCTTGCACGGCACCCCGGGGCACCTGGGATCGGTGACGTCCAAGGGTCCGGCCGGCGAAGACCTGGTGCTGTCCCTGTCGGTGCTGCCCGTGGGCACCGGGGCCGGCGCCCAGGGAGTAATGGTCTTGGCCTTGGACGTGTCGGAGCGGACTCGTCTCGAGGCCGAGCTGCGGCAGCGCCACGCCCAGGCCGTGGATGCCCGGGACCGGCTGCGGTCGGTGGTGGAGGTAGTGAGCCACGAGCTACGCACTCCCCTCACCAGCGTCCTCGGCTATGCCCAGCTCCTGAGGGATCGCCCCGAGGCGGCGGAGGACCAGCGGCGTCGGTGGGCCGAGTATGTGGTTGACAAGTCCCGGATGATGGCCCGGCTGGTGGGCGAGGTGACGGACCTGGCGCGCCTGGGAAGCGATCGCTTCACCCTGCGCCGCCAGGCCACCGACCTGGCCGGCTTGGTGCGCCGGGTGGCCGACGAGGTGGCCGCGACGTTGCCCCAGCACCAAGTGGTCGTGACGGTTGTGGACGGCCTGCAGCCGGCGGAGGTGGATGCGGAACGGATGGAGCAGGTGGTAGTGAATCTACTGACCAACGCCGGCAAGTTCTGGCCAGGGGGAGGCGAGATCGAGGTGGCGGTGGAGCAAGACGAGGCCGCCACCCAGATCGAGGTAATGGACCGGGGACCCGGGGTGCCGGCGGAGGAGCGGGAGCGGATCTTCGAGCCCTTCTACCGCTCCGAGACGGGGGCCAACGCAGGGGCCGGGGGGACAGGCCTCGGCTTGGCCATCAGCCGCGGCATCGTGGAGGGTCATGGCGGGACCCTGACGGTGGCTCAGCGTCAAGGCGGCGGGGCGGTATTCACCCTACGCCTGCCCAGGAGGCCGTCGGGTGCCGGCTAGTCGTGCTCCCTGCAACCCCGGTGCCACTGGCGGCCCTCCCGAGCCAGTAGGGCGTCGGCCCCCGGGGGGCCCCAAGAGCCGACGTCGTAGGTTTCCAAGGCCGGACCGACGCCGGCTTCCCAGCCGTCGATGACGGGCTCGATGATCTCCCACGAGCGTTCGATGCCGTCGCTCCGGGTGAACAGGGAGGCGTCGCCGGCTAGGGCGTCCAGGAGCAGCCGCACGTAGGCGTCGTGGATGGCCCCGGACCCGAAGGCCTCGTCGTAGTGGAACTCCATGTCCACCGACCGGGTCTCCCGCAGGGTGTCGGGCACCTTCACCTCGAAGCGGAGGTGCATGCCCTCGTGGGGCTGGATGCACAGGGCCAGGTAGTTGCTCTGGAGGAACTGGCCCTGGGGGAGGGGGAACATCCGGTGCGGCGGGCACTTGAAGCGCACAACGATTTCGGAGGTCTTGTCGGCCAGGGCCTTGCCCGACCGCAGGTAGAAGGGCACCCCCTGCCAGCGCCAGTTGTCCACGTCCAGGCGAAGGGCGGCGAAGGTGGCGGTGGTGGAGCCGGGAGCCACCCCTTCGGCCTCCAAGTAGCCGGCGTACTGGCCCCGGACGGTGGCGTGCGGGAGCTGGTCTGGACCCAAGGGCCGTATCGCCCCCAAGAGCTTCGTCTTCTCATCCCGTATGGCGTCGGCTTCAAAGGAGTTCGGCGGCTCCATGGCCACCAGGGACATGAGCTGCAGCAAGTGGTTCTGGAACATGTCCCGGGCCACGCCGGCGTGGTCGTAGTAGGCGGCGCGATGGCCCACGTCGATGCTCTCGGCCACCGTGATCTGCACATGATCGACGTAGTTGCGGTTCCAGACCGGCTCGAAAATGGTGTTGGCGAAGCGGAAAAACAGGAGATTCTGCGCCGTTTCCTTGCCAAGATAGTGGTCGATGCGATAGATCTGATCCTCGGAGAAGGACTTGTGGAGGACGGCGTTCAGGGCCCGGGCGGAGGCCAGATCGCGGCCGAAGGGCTTCTCCACCACCACTCGGCGCCAGCCGGGGCCGTGGGACATGCCCGCCTGGCCGAGGCCCTCCACGATTCGGGCGAAGAACCGCGGCGGAGTGGCCAGGTAGTACAGGCGCCTGGCCGGGGCCTCCTCCCCCGCCCCGACGCCCGGCCTCCGCGGCGCGTGAGCGCCCGATCC
>CAZXNP010000133.1:0-6111 GCA_964642035.1 uncultured Anaerolineales bacterium
CATCCGCGGCCCCACAGGCGATACTGTGTAGCGGTGGAAGACCGAAGCCCACGGCCGGGGACGAGAATGCGAAGACTGTCGCTCCGGAGTACAAGGCGGGCAAGTCCGCCTCGGGGACGGGGCCCAGGCATCGCACCCCGCCCCCCGGCATAGAGACCTGGCCGACCCCCTTCGGGGCGTTGAAGCGGCGGTCCCAGCTGCCCGCAATGACCAGGCTCCAGGAGCCCCCGAGGCGGGGTCCCAGCCTACCCCAGGCCTCGACGAGGGTGATCAGGTTCTTATGGGGCTTGTTCGTGCCCACGTAGAGCACGTAGTGCCTCGGAAGGGCGAAGCGCTCCCTGAGGGCGGCCACGGCGGCCCTGGAGGCGGGCCGAAGGCCAGGGTCGGCGGCCAGGGGCGTGATGGTGATTCTCTGCGGGGTAACTCCCGCGGCGATGAGGCCGCGACGCGAGTCGGATGACAGGGTGGCCACGTGGTCGGCCCTCGCCAGGGCCAGGCGCACCAGGGCCCTTAGCAGTAACCGCTTGGCCGCCGGAAGCCCCCCGGCGGGGTCAAGGCCGATGAGGTCGTAGAGGGTGAGCAGCGTCGGCACGCCAGGCAGATAGGCTCCGATCCAATAGGTGGCGTGGTACAGATCGACCGCCTCGTGGCTCAAGGCCCGGCGCACGGACCACTGGCCCCTTAGGGAGCGCAGGCCACCGGTCACCGCCCGCAGTCTGATCCCCTCGCTCCGCGCCAGGCCGGTCAGGTCAAAGCGCGTGTCGGACTGGTTCGGATTGTGGAGAACGAGCACCGAGATACCCGGAACGGCCGCCGGCAACGCCTCCGCCAGGCGGAACACGTATCGGCCTATGCCAGGAAAGCGGTCCTGGACGACCCGGGCGTCGATGGCAATCTTCACTCGACGCTCCCGGCCGCGACTTGATCGTAGATGTCCTCCATGGCCCGGGCATGGGCCTCGGGGCCGAAGAGTCGAGCCGCCCGATCCGCGCCGGCGGCGCCCATTTCTCGTCGGCGACCTTCGTCCTTCAGCAGAGCCCGCAAGGCGCGGGCCAGGGCGGGGACGTCCCCGGGGTGCACCAAGAGGCCCGTCTGGCCGTCGGCCACGATTTCCGGCACGCCGCCGTCGCGGTACGCCACCACGGGCACCCCCGCGGCCTGGGCCTCAGCCACCCCTCGACCGAAGGGTTCCGCCCGGGCGGTGTGGACCACAACGGCCAGGTGGGGCCAGATGTCGGCCAAGTCCTCCCGCTGGCCGGTGAAGACGACCCGGCGGGCGATGCCCAAACGCAAGGCCATTGCCTCCAGCTGGCTAGGGTAGTCCGGGTCCTTGTCGTCATCGAAGACCCGGCCACCGATTACCAGAAAGGTGGCATCGCCCCTCACCTGGGCGGCGGCGGATAGGAAGTCCATCTGCCCCTTCCAGGGCCTGAGACGGCCCACGTGGGCCACCAGCATGCCGGAGGGCGGTAGATCGAGGTCGCGGCGGGACCGCGGCCGAGGCACCGGCACCTCAACGGGGTTGAAGATCACCCGCGCCGGGCACGGCAGGGGGTCGGCTACCGCCTCGGAGATGGCGACAGTCATCGTCGCCTTGAGGCACAGGCTGCGAACAAGGATCCCCGGGGCAAGGATATCCCGGACGTGCCACACGAAGGGGGGCCCCCCCAGGCTGGCGGCGGCAGCATATATCGAGGCCCGGAGCACATTGCCATGAACCACGTCGGCGTCCACCCGTCGGGCCAGGCGTCGGAGGGCGATTGCGCCCCGGATCAGCCGGGTCACCCCCGCCGGGCCCCGCAGCCGGTCCTGGGCCTCAATGGCCACGGTCACCCCCCGGCGCCGGGCCTCCGTCGCGAGACGGCCCTCTCGGGTGGCCAAGACGGGGCGCACCCGCCGGCGGTCCAGATGGTCGAACAGCGCCAGGAGGCTTCTCTCGGCCCCACCGAGGCCCCGAGCGTGGTCAACGAAGAGGATCGTCAGGGCGTCGGTGGTCTCGGGCGGCAAATCAGCTCGGCCTCGTCAACGAGGCGTCGAGGATGGAGAAGACCTCGATGGTCCGGTCGGCGGGCGCCGGCGGGTGGGCGCCACGGTGCAGCAAGACGGCATGCTGGCTCGCCACCTCCGGGTGGTAGCCGTGCATGGCCACCGGCATGTGCCGGGCAAAGGTACTCGGCTCGAAGCATCGACCCTCGTCGAGGATGGCGATGATCCGACCGAAGTCGGGGTTCGTCAGGCCGTAGGCCTGGCGCTCGGCGTCGGTGATCACCGTCAGGCCTGGCACGGCGGCCACCTCCTCCGCCACGGGCGCTTCAAGTCGTGGATCGCGGACCCATACCCGGAGCAACGTGCTGTCGGAGAAGAAGAGGTAGCGATGGCGCCCCTGGCGACCGAGGGTCGGCGTCGGGTCGAAGGTCACTCCCCCGGTGACGTCGGCCATGCCGTGGTCGCTGATGACGAAGGCGTCCCCCGCCGGGTGGCGGCCGAGGAATCGAGTCGCCAGACTGTCGACGGCGGCGTCCACCCACGCCAGGTGGGAGCGCCACGCGTGGCTGGCGGTGCCATGGCGGTGGCCTGTGCCGTCCAGGTCCGGAAGGGGGACGTAGAGGTCGTTGGCCCCGGCGTCGATGTGGCGCCGGGCTTCGGTCACGACGGCGGCGTCCCGCTCTCCCTTTCGCCGAGGACCAGCGGACACCTGCTGCAACCTCGGGTGGCGGGTGAACAGAGTAGGGCGCGGGAACTCGGGGTCCGTGAGCTTCGCGCCGTGGATGGCGAAGTCCCCAAGGCGCCCCAAGGGCAGGTTGGGCATTATGCGCTCGGGGCGATAGCGGGCAGTGAGGAGGGCCTGGAGGCCCCTGTTCAGCGCGTAAGGCGCGAAGATGCGATCCAACAGCGGCAGCAGGCGACGATACCGATGCCCCGGAGCGTGGGCAGGATCGAATGCCCACTCGCCGAAGAAGCCGACGGCGTCGGGGGGGGCGCCGGCGAAGAGCTCGGCATGGAGGTTGATTGAGTAGCCGAAGCCCGGCCGCAGCCTAGAGCGATACGGCCACGAGGCGAGGCGCGGCATGGCGCCGAGGTCGTCAAAGGGCAGGGCGTCCACGAAGACGATTAGAGTGGCCACGTCACTCCTTGTCCGGCTCTCCCTCTCGAGAAGGGCCTGGGCCGGACCGGCGCTGATCGTACAGGAAGGTGAACTCGGCTCCGAACAGGAATGCCTGGGCGGCGTAGTAGGTCCACAGGAGGACGAAGACGACGGAGCCCGCCGCGCCATAGAGGGTGTGTAATCCCCGGGCCGTGAGGTATGCCCCCGTGATGAGGCTGCCTGCCCACACTAGGATAGCCGTGAAGGCGGCCCCCAACCCTGTCGCCCGCCAGCCCGCGGGGCGGGCCGGAAGGACGCGGTAGATGATGGCCGAGAGGCCGGCGGTTAGGGCCAACATTGTGAGATGATGTCCGGTCCCGGACACCTCCGCCCCGGGGACGAACCGGGCCACGACTGTGCTGGCAAGGGGCAGAAGCGCGCCGGCGACCATGGTGGCGATCAGCAGACCCCCCGCCAGGAACACGAGCAACGAAGCCACCAGGCGGTCGCGCACGTAGGCAACGATTCCACGGCGGCCCGGTCCCACCTCGGCCACGGCGTTCAAGGCCACGCGAAGCTGGGTGAAGACGTTCGAGGCGCCGAAGAGAAGGAGCGCGATGCCGATGACGGTCGCTCTTACACCGACGGAGCCCTGGCCGGCCGCGGTCAGGAGGTTGGCGGCAACGGAGGCGGCGTCGGGGCCAATGGCCGCTCCAACTTGGCTCACTATCTCCCCTCGCGCCGCCTCGGCGCCGAACAGGGAGCCGGCCACGGCCACGGCTATCAAGAGGAGGGGGGCCATGGAGAGGAGGGCGTAGAAGGCCAGACCGGCGGCGAGGCCCGGAGCGCCGTGGCGGCGCCAGCGAGCCGCCGCCTCAGCCAAGAGGGAGGCGAAGGCACGGAGCGTCAGGGCCATCGCCCCAGACCTCCCGGCGCCGGCAGCCTGGCGGGCACCAGGGCGACCGGCACCAGCACCCGGGGCCGGGGACCGAAGTCCGCCGCCCGGTAAGGGGCGGTGCGCCATGTAGGTAGAGGGCCCACGGGCAGCGTCGGCCCTGGGCCGAGGTCTTCCACAAGGCCCGCCACGAGGAACGGCCCGTCGCGACCTGCCGCGGCGATGCCCCGGCCGTCGAACATCAGCGTCACGGTGGCGCCGCGGGTGACGGTCACGGCCGTCGAGGCCGCGGCAATGGCGACGCCGTCCAGAGACACGAGTCGGGCGCTAGCAGCCACGCGCCTGGGCGCGTCGGTGGTTACGCCGACGTCGATGGCCAGGGCCTCGAAGCGGCCATCGGCGTCGAGGTCGATGGCCCTGTCGCCGCCCCCGCCGGTGAGGCGGACCGCCCGGGAGGCGATCTGGAAGTCAACGCCGGCGGCAAGGCGCTCTGGGGCCCCGGCACCGCTCCCACCCGTGGCCTCGACTTCAACATGAGCGAACCCCGGGGTGTCACCGACGTTGATCGAGACCGCGTACACCCCTGGACCCGCCGGCGCCAACTCGGCTCGTGTTTCGGGGCCCGAGGGCCCGGTGACCACGGCCACAAGCCGCGGTGCCAGGAGGTCCTCGACGGTCGCGGTGATGGCGGCCGTGGATCCCGGCGCGTACCACCCCCGGTCGGTGCTCGCCGTGAGGCGCCGTGGCCGGTCCGAAAGGGCCACCAGGGCCACCCGGGCCGGCGCCGCCACCTGGCCGGCCTTCACCGTGGCGGTCCATATCCCCCCAGATCCTGAGTCGATGCGCCATGCGTCGCCCCCCAGGGCCTCGCCTGGAGCGGCACCAGGATCGCCCGGCGAGATGTCGCCGGGGCCGATAACCTCGAGTTGCATCGGCCCGCGGTCCCAGGCGGCCGTCACGACCGCCCCCACCCCCGGGGCCAGGGGCAGGCTCATCCTCACGCTGGCGCCAGCAGCCACGGTCGCCACGGTCACAGGAGTGCGATCCCCGGCCCGGGGGTCGGGCTCCGCCGCGGGCCCGGGACCGCAGCCGGCTGCTCCCCGCAGAAAGGGCAGGAGGCAGCCCTCGTACGCGCCGCTGGTCCTCCGGCCCGGCGCCGGCGTGAAGTAGGTGCGCCCGGCGAGGGGCTGACCGAGAAGCTGGGCCACATGGGCCTCCGGCGGTCTACCCGTGGCTACAGGGCCCCGCAGCCCCAAGCCACTGGCCGGTTGCACTAGACCGTCGTCGGTCCCCGGCAGCCATGCTCCCAGGGCGCGGCCCAGCCACGAGGCGTCTGGGCTGGCGATGGCACCGGATGCGGCCGCATACCTGACGCCCGGCCGCCGGACCGGGTGCCGGGCCTCGAAACGGGGGATGGCCGACGACGTTACCTCACACAGGCCGGCCTGGGTTGCACAGTCGACCCGTTCGCCCAAGCCCAGGAAGGCGCCCAGGGCCAACAAACCGTCGGCGGGAATGCCCCCGTGGGGGGCCCCCAGGGTCACCACGGTGGAGACATCCCCGGCGAAGAGGACGTCGTCTTCCACGTAGGCCCGGGCCACCAGGCCCCCCAAGCTGTAGCCGACGAGGGCCACCGGCCCAAGGGCCGGATGGGATCGCCGGAATTCGGCAAGTTGCCGGGCCAGACACGCGGCCCCGTCCTCCAGGGATGCCGTGTGGCCGGGGCCCGTGTCGAGGATAGCGTGCCACACATCGAAGCCGTCGTCGACGAGCCAGTCGCCGATCACGGACATGCCTGGCGACGATACCGCGCCCTGGTCGTGGTGCACCAGGGACGGGGCGCACGAGGTCTGGACGTCGCCAAGGCCCCCCCAGCCCGGCACCAGCACGGCCGTTGGCCGCTGGGGCGGCCGGGGGCTGCCGCCGGCAACACCGACGACCCCCACCCATCCGGACTCCAGGCCGCCGGGGAAAGCATCTCCGAGACCCGGGGTGGTGACGAGGTCGTGGGAGCCCGTGGCGCCGCCCACGGCAACAGCGGCCGGGCCGAGGTTGGCAAGGGCCGCGCCGTCGTCGTAGCCGCCACCGCCGAGGCGCCGGGCCAAGGTGAGGCCGGGCGCGCCGGGGCGGC
>CAZXNP010000134.1:0-6110 GCA_964642035.1 uncultured Anaerolineales bacterium
AGAGCGGGTCGCGCGCGTGACGCGGGGGTCGCGTGGCGTGTGTTGATGCGAACAGAGTAGCAGGCGAGGGCCCCAACGCGGTCCCCAGGCAGCCACTCCCCGGTCTCGTTCATGGCCTTTTCGCCGGCCAAGACCTCCATCCACGCGATCCGCCGCCGGCCGCCATAGGCGGCGGCCACGGCCGCGTCCAGCACCCGCTGCATGGCCGGGGTCACATCCTCGCCGATGCCGTCCCCCAAGATGAAGGGGATGATGGGCTGATCTGGAACTTGAAGGCGCCCATCGCGGGCCACCACCCGCTCGCCGCCCTGGGGGGGCGAGTAGGTCGTCGAGCTCGGCATTATGTCTCCTGTGGTTGGCGTGTCTCAGAGTCCTCGACGAGGGATTCCTTGGGCCACCTCGGCCCGCGGCATCGCTGGCATGGCCCGTCAGCCGCGCCGCGGTCCGGCGCCGCGGACGGCGCCGGAAACCCTGTCGGCGTGGGCCTCGAACTCCGCGTGGAATCGGCGTGCCAGTTCGGCGGCGCCGGCATCGTAGGCCGCTGGGTCGTCCCACGTACCCCTCGGGTCGAGGACCTCGGAGGGCACCTCGGGCACCATGACTGGGACCTCGAGGCCGAATACCGGGTCGATCCTGGTGGCCACGTCGTTCAAGGCGCCCGTCAGGGCGCCCTGGAGCATCGCCCGGGTGTAGCGAATGGGCACCCGATGGCCAACGCCGTACGGGCCGCCGGTCCAGCCCGTGTTCACGAGCCACACCCGGGCGTCGTGCTCCTCGACGCGGCGCCCAAGGAGATCGGCGTACACCCAGGGCGGTAGGGGCAAGAAGGGGGCGCCAAAGCACGGGCTGAAGGTGGCTTGAGGCTCCTTCACCCCGCCCTCGGTGCCAGCCACCTTGGCCGTGTATCCGGCCAGGAAGTAGTACATCGCCTGCTCCCGAGTCAGCCGAGAGATGGGCGGCAGGATGCCGAAGGCGTCGGCGGTGAGGAAGGTCACGTTGCGAGCATGGCCCCCGCGCCCCTCGGGCACGACGTTGGCCAGCAGCTCGAGGGGGTAAGAGCTTCGGGTGTTCTCCGTGATGGCATCGTCGTCGAAGTCGGGAACCCGGCTGACGGGGTCGAGGATGACGTTTTCGATTATGGCGCCGAAGGAGTTCGTGGCCTTGTATATGAGGGGCTCGTCCTCCTCGGAGATCCGGATGACCTTGGCGTAGGAGCCTCCCTCGAAGTTGAAAACGCCCTCGTCGCTCCAGCCGTGCTCGTCATCACCGATCATGCGTCGGTGAGGATCGGTGGACAGGGTCGTCTTCCCGGTGCCAGACAGCCCGAAGAAGATGGCCACGTCGCCCTCGGGCCCGACGTTCGCGGAGCAGTGCATGGGCAGTACGCCACGGCCCGGCAGCCGGTGATTCATGACTGAGAACATCGACTTCTTCACCTCGCCCGCATAGCGGGTGCCGCCGATGAGCACCGTCCGCTCGGCGAGGTTGAGAACGACGAAGGCGCCACTTCGGGTGCCATGGCGGTTGGGGTCCGCCTGCACTCCGGGGGCATGGAGAATGGTCCACTCCGGCTCGAAGGCTCCCGGCGCAGGCGGCAAGAACATGTTCTGAGTGAACAGGGCATGCCACGGACTCTCCGACACCACCCTGGTGGCGATGGCGTAGTCGGGATCGGCGCCACATACCACGTCCTGCACCCACAGGTCCCGAGCGCTCAGGTAGTCGGCCACCAGGGAGCGCAAGGCTGTCCAAGACTCCGGGCTGAGGGGCACGTTGACGTCGCCCCACCAGATATCCGCCTCGGTAGTCGCCTCCCGCACCAGGTATCGGTCGTTGGGCGCCCGGCCAGTGTAGGGCGGCGTCGTCACCGACAGGGCCCCAGTTGCGGCCAGCATAGCGTCGCCGCGGCGCAAGGCCTGCTCGACGAGAACTGGCGGCGGCACGTTCCAGAGCACGTCACCTCGGGGGCTGATCCCGTGCTCGCCCAGGCCAAACTGTCCCGCCACTTCGTCGCCCGCGGCCATGGTCATCACCTCCACCTGTGAGGGGCGCGCGGGAGTGTACCAGAACCCCGGAGCCCACCAAAGCCCCAATGCCCCAGGGGCCAGCACCCCCGCGGCGCGAGTACCGGTGGCGGAATGGCCGCCCGGCTGCCGGCGGTGCTATAAGACTCCTGGAGGCCCGTTACCGATGACCCGAAGGAAGAGCCCTTGACCCCCCCTGAGCCCCCTAGGCCAACCCCGGATCTCACTGGGCCCGCCAGAGAGGTGGGCGCCGCCCTTGCGGGGCTGGATCTGACCCTGGCCACGGCCGAATCCTGCACAGGCGGCATGGTGGCTGCCGCGTTATCGAGCATCCCCGGGAGTTCCGCCTACTTCCTCGGGGGCATCGTGGCATACGCCAACGCGGCTAAAGTAGCCCTGCTGGGGGTCTCCGAGACCGTCCTCCAGGCCCACGGAGCCGTCAGCTCCGAGACCGCCATGGCAATGGCGGAGGGAGCCCGGGACCGCGTCGGTGCCGACATTGCGGTGAGCGTGACGGGTATCGCTGGCCCCAGCGGGGGTACCGTCACCAAGCCCGTGGGCCTCGTGTACGTTGGCCTGGCGGACCCCGGCGGGATCCGGGCCGACGCCCATCAATGGCGAGGCGATCGTGGCGCCGTCAGGCGGTCCGCGGCAGCCGCCGCCCTGGCGGCCGTTGTGGCCGCTGCCCGCCGTGGAACCGGGGAGATGCCCCGGGTCGCCGGGGAGGGCCGTCCGCCTCCGGAGCCCATCGGTGAAGACGTGGTCCCCGATGTGCGGGCCGCCTTCTCGGGCAACGGGGAAATCGCCCCCTTGACCTTCCGGTGGCAGGGGAAGGATCAGGCCGTGGCCCAGGTGGGCGGCGAGCGCAGGGCCGGCGGGAGCCGCGTGTTCACGGTGATGACGCCGGAGGCCAGGATGTTCGAGCTGGAGCTCGACCCCCGGACCCTGATCTGGAGCGTCAGCCCGGTGGGGCCGACGGCGATTTAGATTTGGGAGTCCGCCGGGCTCCTAGGAGCCCGCCCCCTCGGCCGCCAGGACGGCCTCGAACTCCTGGCGGTCGAGGGTCTCAACCTCCAGGAGCCTCTTCGCCACCGCGTGCAGTCGGCTGAGCTGCTCCGACAGTATCGCCTTGGACTGGGTGTAGGCCTCATTGACGAAGCGGCGCGTTTCCTCGTCGATCTGGCGCGCGACGTCCTCCGAGTAGTTGCGGGTCTCGTTCAGATCGCGGCCCAAGAACACCAACTCATGACGATTACCGAACGTGAGGGGCCCGAGGACCTCGCTCATGCCGTAGCGGGTGACCATGTCCCGAGCCATGCGGGTGACCTGTTCGAGGTCGTCAGCGGCTCCTGTGGACGCTTCGCCGAACACCAGGACCTCCGCCGCCCGGCCTCCAAGGGCTGCCGCCAGGTCGGCGCCGTACTTGGAGCGGCTGCGCAGATAGTGATCTTCCTCCGGCAGGTAGCTCGTCATCCCAGCCGCCAGGCCCCGGGGAACGATGGTGATCTTGTGGATGGGGTCCACCTCTGGAAGGTAGTGGCTGACCACGGCGTGACCGGCCTCGTGGTAGGCTGTGATCTCCAGCTCCCGCTGGGGCATGACACGGCTGCGGCGCTCGGGCCCTAGGCGCACCTTGTCGGTGGCCTCCGTCAGATCGGCGTTGGTGATGCTCTTGCCGTTGCGCCGGGCAGCCTGGATGGCCGCCTCATTGACCAAGTTCTCGAGATCGGCGCCGCTGAAGCCTGGAGTGGAGCGGGCCACCCTCTCCAGATCGGCATCGGGAGCAAGGGGCTTGCCCTCGGTGTGGATCTTCAGGATTGCGTGGCGCCCTCGCATGTCGGGCCGCTCGACGATTACCCGGCGATCGAAGCGCCCGGGGCGCAGCAGCGCGGGGTCAAGGATGTCCGGGCGGTTCGTGGCCGCCATGACGATGACGTTGGTGTCGGTGTCGAATCCGTCCATCTCCACGAGGACCTGGTTGAGGGTCTGCTCCCTCTCGTCGTGACTGCCTCCGAGGCCGGCTCCCCTCTGGCGTCCCACGGCGTCAATCTCATCGATGAACACGATGCACGGCGCGTGCTTCTTGGCCTGATCGAACAGGTCCCGGACCCGGCTGGCCCCCACCCCAACGAACATCTCCACGAACTCGCTTCCGGAAATGGTGAAGAAGGGCACCCCCGCCTCGCCGGCCACGGCCCGGGCCATCAGGGTCTTGCCGCAGCCGGGGGGGCCAACCATCAGCACGCCGCGGGGGATCTCGGCCCCCAGGGCAATGAACTTCTCCGGCTCTTGGAGAAACTCCACCACCTCTTGGAGCTCCTGCTTCGCCTCTTCGACCCCCGCCACGTCTTGAAATGTGACCGTGGGGGTATCGCCAGTCATCAGGCGGGCCCTAGAGCGGCCAAAGGACATGGCCTGATTGTTGCCGGCCTGGGCCTGGCGCATCATGAACACCAGAAAACCCAGCATGAGGGCGAAGGGCACCACGGTGGACAGGAGAGGGCCAAGGTCACCGAGGCCCGACGCCTTCTGAACGCCGTAGATGACTCCCCTAGCCTCCAGGTCGGCCGTATCGAGGCCCGCCTGGGACCAGAAGGGCTCGGTGCCCCGCTCCTTCAGCACTATGTAGTCCGTCCCGTCGGCCGTGACGATGGCCCGGGTCTCGTCACCGCTGACCATTATCTTCTCGACAGCGCCGCTCTTCACCATGGCCGACAGCTCGGTGTAGGTGAGCTCCTGCTTCGGCGCCCGGCTCATTTGGAGGGTGGCCCACAGGGCCACGCCGGACACCACGATCACCACCCACATCCCTCGACCTCTGCTCATTGTGCCCTTCATTTCATGGCCTCGCCCGCGCCCATCGTGGCGCGATCCCTATGTGATCGGCTGTATCCAATTATAGAGGACCCGAGTCCCCGGCCTCATGATCCGGGGGGCCGGCGCTGGGGCGCGGCCTACTCCACCTCGATGGCTATGACCGCCACGCGGCCGTCCCGGACCCCGACGCCGCCGCCGCGACCGATGACCGCCGGGGGAGTTCCGCCGTCGTCCCCAAGGAGGCCGATCGTGAGGGTGTACGCCCCGGGTTCGGCATCCTGGGGTATCACTAAACGATACGCGTCACCGGTAACGATCTCCCCCGTGGCCCAACTGTCGGTGGGCCGCGCGCCGCCAAGGGGCGGATGGGAGTCAAGGCTGAGGGGCCCGTCGGCTCCCTCCAGGGCCACGACGCCCTGATAGCGGCCTTCGACGTCGCCGGTGGCCTCCCACCGCACCGTCACGTCGAGGCTTTCTCCCGGAGCCAAGGTGTCTGTGGCAAGGTCTATGCCGCTCAGGTGCACGTGGTCCTCGAAGTCCACACCAAGGGGCATCCAGGAGCCGCTGTTCACAGTGACGTGCACGGGGCTGCCGTGGGGCAGTCTGCTCCCAGGGGGCGGATCAATCGCCATCACCGCCCCCACCTGGGACAGGGCTCCCCCCCAGCGCTCACGGCGCACCGGCTCAAGGCCCAGGGTCAGGAGGGTCGATGCCACTTCGTCGTAGCCACCCTCAAGCACGGGCACCTCCACCCGGGGCTCCCCCGCTACTACCAAGCTCACCACCGCCCCTGAAGGCACCGGGGGGCCGTCCGCCGCCGGGCGCTGATCGATGACCACCCCCGCCGTGGCTGTCATCGACTCCTCAGCCTCAACGGTCCACGCTAGCCCCCCTTCTTCGAGGCGCCGCGACGCCTCCTCCCGCACCATGCCCCGAACATCGGGCACGCGCAGGGTACCCTCGGGCCCCGCCCCCGGGGCCGCGGTGGCCGTTGCCGCGGCACCGGGCAGCCCCCGGGCATCGAGGCCGAGGGCCTGACGCACCAGCCGGGGGTCGACCCGCGCCAGGACCATGGTCCAGAGGGGAATCAAGCCGGCGACCGCAACGAAGGCCACGAAGGCCAGGACCAGGCCGCGGCGATCCAGGAGCGGGGCATCCTCCAGATCCGCAGGGGCATCTCCGCGGCGCAAGGGGCCGGGGGCCGTCTTTCGAACCGCCGGCGCCGAGGCGTTGCCGGGGGCCGCACCGGCCGAGGCGCCGCGGGCAACC
>CAZXNP010000135.1:0-6040 GCA_964642035.1 uncultured Anaerolineales bacterium
CGGGGCCCCCGGGAGGCACGCGCGCACAAGGGGGCCCGCCGGGCCCGGGCGGCCGCGATACTCGAGGTCCATGGCCAGGAAGGCCACGTCGGAGACGGGATCCGCGTAGCGGAACCGGGTGTTGAACTCGATGCAGTCAATGGCCACCAGGTCGGCGCCCGGAGGCTCCCCGGGGAGGGAATAGACGTGGCTAAGGTGCAGATCGCCGTGGGTGTCCCGGGGGCAATGGCGAGCGGCCCGGTCCTCAATGAGATCCCTCTTGGCCGCCAGGACCCCGAGGGTCAGCCGCCGCAACTTCGTGAGCACGGGGCCCCGTATGCCCCGCCCCACCCAGGGCGCCAGCTGGGCGAAGTTCTCCTCGACGTTGCGAGCCACGACGTCAAAGCGGCCGTAACGGTCCACCGCCGGGCCGGACTCCGCCGCTAGGTGAAAGGCGGCCAGGTGCGTCGCGAAGGCCGCCACCGTGGCCGGGGCGAGGGCATCGGCCTCCATGAGTCGGCGGAAGGTGCGCTCCTCCGGCAACCGCCGCATCCGCACCGCGTACTCCACGGTCCCTGGGGCGTCCGGGTCGAGGACGATCCTCAAGGCTCCGGCCTCCTCCACAACCGACACCACGCCCAGGTACACTCCGGGGGCCAGGCGCCGGTTGAGCCTGACCTCCTCGGCACAGAAGTGCCGCCGCGCGGCCAAGGTAGTGAAGTCGAGGAAGCCCAGGGCGCGGGGCTTCTTGATCTTGTACGCGTAGTCGCCGGCCAGGAACACCATGGAAATGTGGGTATGGGCCACCCGGACCGGGCCCACGGGGTGAGGGTACGCCTGGCTCCTGGTGAGATCCCTCTCGAGACGACGGGGATCCATGGCGTCAGCCCTTTAGGACGCCGATGGGCTTCAGCTGGGCCACCTTGCGGCCAATCCCCGCCTTGTCCACGACGTCGACGATGGCGGAGACGTCTTTGTAGGCCTCGGGCATCTCCTCGTCTATCGTGGCCTGGCTGGCGGCCCACACCTCGATGCCCGCCGCCGCCAGCTCGGCCTTGACATCCCGCCCCCGGGCCAGTCGCTTGGCGCCCCGCCTCGACAATCGCCTCCCGGCGCCGTGGCACGTGGAGCCGAAGGTCTCCGCCTGGGCCCCGGCGGTGCCCACCAGCACGTAGCTGCAGCGACCCATGTCGCCGGGAATGAAGACCGGCTGCCCGAGGTCTCGGTAGATGCCCGGCAGCTCGTGGTGGCCCGGCGGCAGGGCCCTCGTGGCACCCTTCCGGTGAACGCACAGCTCCCGGGCGTGACCGTTGACGGTATGCCGCTCCATCTTGGCGATGTTGTGGGCCACATCGTACACGAGGCGAGTCCCGCCGCCGGCTCCCCGGCCATACACCTCGTCGAAGGCCAAGCGTACCCAGTGGGCCATGACCTGGCGGTTGGCGAAGGCGAAGTTGGCGGCGGCATTCATCGCCCCCCAGTACCGTCGAGCTTCGGGGCTGGCCAAGGGTGCGCAGCAAAGCTGCTTGTCGGGCAGCACGATGCCGTGGCGATGGCTGGCCGCGATCATCACATCGAGGCTCTCGTCGCACACCTGATGGCCGAGGCCCCGGGAGCCGGAGTGGATGAGCACCGTCACGGAACCGGGGTCCAAACCTAGCCTCTCGGCCACCGCATCGTCGTATCGGTCGGCCACGTAGCCCACCTCGATGAAGTGATTGCCGGAGCCGACGGTGCCGAGCTGGTCGCGGCCCCTCTTCTTTGCCCGCCGCGACACCAGGTCGGCCTCGGCGTCCTTCAGGCAGCCCTCGGCCTCGATGACCTCCAGGTCCTCCGGCCGGCCGAAGCCCGCCTCCACGGCCCACCGGGCGCCGCCGGTGAGCACCCCTCGGAGATCGGCCTCGTGTAAGCGCGCGTCCGTCCTGTGGCTGCCCACCCCCGACGGGATGGTCGCCACCAGGGTCTCCAGCAAGGGCCGGATCTTGGGCCGCACGCGGCCGGCGTCGAGGCCTGTGGCCAACAGGCGCACTCCACAGTTGATGTCGTAGCCCACGCCGCCCGGGGACACCACGCCGTGGCGGGCGTCGAAGGCCGCTACTCCCCCGATGGGGAACCCGTAGCCCCAGTGGATGTCTGGCATGGCGATCGACGGCCCCACAATGCCCGGCAGATGGGCCACGTTGGCCACCTGCTCCACGGCGGGATCGTTGCGCACCTCGGCCATGAGGACATCGTCGGCGAAGATGAGCCCGTCGGTGAGCATTCCGCCCTGCCGGGGGACCCGCCACCGGCAGTCGTCGATCCTCTCCACTCGGTACTTCATCGCGCCTCCGTCGGCGCCGGAGTCCTAGGTGTCGAAAACGACCTCCGCGCGCCAGCAGCCTGGCCTGCCATCAAACTGAAACCCGTGGCGGGTGACCGCCTTGAGCTGATGAAAGCTCCGGTGCCGACCCGGATCGAAGGTCTCACCAATCACCCTTCGGCCGCCGTCTACCGCCACGGCCGCCAGAAAGGACTCCGCATCGTACATGTACACGAGCTCCCTCAGGAAGCGGAGGAACCGCTCCGCCCCTTCGGCGGCGGCCAACTCCACCCGCCGGGACTCGGAGGCCCGGACCGGGCTATCCCCAACCAGGATCTGCCGCATCAGGTCCACACCGTCCTGGTAGAGGCCGGCCTCCGAGGAGGCCGTCACCTCGGCCCTCAAGTCAGCGGTGTGGTCTAGCAGCCGGTAGGCCACGCCGGAAGCCCCAGGGGCCTCAAGCCACCGGCGCCGGCTCTTGGGCGGGGCCGCGGCCATCGCCGGCGGCCGATCCCTGGGCTGGCACCCTTTCCAGCGTCAGGGCGCCCGCTTGCAGGTCAAACCGCGCCGTGTCCCCATCCTGGAAGCGGCCCTCGAGGAGGGCCATTGCCAGCTCGTTCTGGAGGCGGCGCTGAATGACGCGCTTCAACGGCCGAGCGCCGTAGACGGGGTCGAAGCCCTCCTCCGTGAGCCTTTCCCGGGCCGCCGGCGTCACGTCCAGGCGGATCCCCCTGGCCGTGGCGAGCTCATCCAGGCGCCGCAGCTGAATGTCCACGATGGCCATCAGGTCTTGCCGGGTCAGGGCCGAGAACATCACCACCTCGTCCACCCGGTTCAGGAACTCGGGGCGGAAGTGCTCCCTCAGGGCCGCAAGGACCTTGTCCCGCGCCGACTCGATCCCAAGGTCCTGAATCATGTGCGAGCCGATGTTGGAGGTCATGATGATGATCGAGTTGGTGAAGTTCACGACCCGGCCCTGGCCATCCGTCAGACGGCCGTCGTCAAGCACCTGGAGCAAGACGTTGAACACCTCGACATGGGCCTTTTCCATCTCGTCGAAGAGGATGACGCTGTAGGGCCGCCGGCGCAGGGCCTCGGTTAGCTGACCGCCTTCCTCGAAGCCCACGTAACCCGGGGGAGCCCCAATGAGGCGGGCCACGGTATGCCGCTCCTGGTACTCGGACATGTCGATGCGCACCATGGCGTCTTCGGATTCGAAGAGCACCTCGGCCAGGGCCCGGGCCAGCTCCGTCTTGCCCACCCCCGTGGGCCCCAGGAACAGGAAGCTGCCCACCGGCCGATTCGGGTCCTGGAGCCCGGAGCGGGCCCGGCGAACGGCGTTGGCCACCGCGGTCACGGCCTCGTTCTGGCCGATGACCCGCTCGTGGAGGCGCTCCTCCAGGTGAATGAGCTTCTCAGCCTCCCCCTCCAGTAGCCGCGAGACGGGCACTCCGGTCCAGCGACTCACCACCTCGGCCACGTCGTCGGCGTCCACCTCCTCCTTCAGGAGCATGTCACCTCCGCGTTGCCGATCCGCCACCTCGGCCTCGAGCTGCTCCGCCTCCCGGCGTAGGCCCAGGAGGGTCCCGTACTGGAGCCTGCTCGCCCTTTCGAAATCCCCCCGGGCCTGGGCCTGTTCGATGTCCCGCTGGGTGGTCTCGATGGCCTCCTTGGCGCCGGCAAGGCGGGCGATGAGATCCCTTTCTTCCGCCAGGCGCGCCTCGAGATCGCCCCGGTCAGCCTCCAGCTGCTTCAGCTCGGCCTCGATCTTGTCGAGGCGGACCCGAGACGCCTTGTCCTTTTCCCTCTTGAGGGCCTCTCGCTCGATCTGGAGCTGCAGGATCTGGCGCTTCAGATCGTCGAGCTCCACGGGATCCGACGTGATCTCCATCCGCAGCCTGGCGGCGGCCTCGTCGACGAGATCGATAGCCTTGTCGGGGAGGAATCGATCCGAAATGTAGCGGTCCGAGAGGGTCGCCGCGGCTATGACGGCGGCGTCGGTGATACGGACCCCATGGTGGACCTCGTAACGCTCCTTCACACCGCGCAGGATCGATACTGTGTCCTCGACGCTAGGCTCGCCCACCAGCACCGGCTGGAAGCGGCGCTCCAAGGCGGCGTCCTTCTCGATGTGCTTGCGGTACTCGTCGAGGGTGGTGGCCCCGATGGCGTGGAGTTCACCCCGAGCCAGCATTGGTTTCAGCATATTGCCGGCGTCCATGGCGCCCTCGGCGGCACCGGCACCAACGATGGTGTGCAGCTCGTCGATGAAGACGATCACCTCCCCCTCCCGAGCGCGCACCTCCCCCAAGACGGCCTTCAGTCGCTCCTCGAACTCGCCCCGGTACTTGGCCCCGGCAACCATGGCCCCGAAGTCGAGGGCGATGATGCGCCGGCCCCGCAAGGCCTCCGGCACGTCGCCCCGCACAATCCGCTGCGCCAACCCTTCCACGATGGCGGTCTTGCCCACCCCGGGCTCGCCGATGAGCACCGGATTGTTCTTGGTCCGCCGGCTGAGGATCTGGATGACCCGCCGGATCTCCTCCTCGCGACCGATGACCGGATCGAGCTTCCCGGCGGCGGCCTCCGCGGTAAGATCCCGGCCGTACTGGGCCAAGGCATCGTATGTGGACTCCGGATCCGGAGTCGTGACCCGCTGGGAGCCACGGACCTGCTGCAGAGCCGCCAGGGCTCGATCCCGAGTTATGTCGTGGCGGGCAAGTAGTTCGGCGGTGAGGCGATCTGGGTGATCAATCAAGGCCAAGAGCAGGTGTTCGGTGCTCACGTACTGATCGCCGAAGGCCCCGATCTCCTCGTGGGCGGCCACGAGGATCTCCCTCAAACTGCGACCGATGCTTGGCTCCTGCCCCCCCATGACCGTGGGCAGCTTGTCGAGGGCGCTGGTCAGCTCGACCCCCAGCTGCTCCAAGTCCACCCCAAGGCGACTCAACAGCTGGGCCACCACGCCGTCTCGCTGATCGACCAGGGTGGCCAGCAAGTGAAGGGGCCCGACCTCCGCCTGGCCGTGGGACGCCGCCAGCCCCTGGGCGGCGACCACGGCCTCCTGGGCGCGCCGGGTGAAGCGCTGAACGTTCATGGTCACGTACTCCTGTCTGTCACAAGGCCGGCCCCGGGGATCATGGCGCCGGCCTTAGCTTCCTCAGGTCCTCATACAGGGCCCGTTCCCGGTCGCTGAGGTTCGTCGGCACCTCCACCTCCACCCTCACCAACAGGTCCCCGCGCTCCGACGGCTTCTTCAGCCGGGGCATACCCTTCCCCCGCAGCCGGAACCGGGTGCCGCTGGCCGTGCCGGGGGGGATGGCCAGCTGAACCGTCCCGTCGAGGGTGACGACGGGGATCTCGCCCCCCAGGACCGCCGTCACCACGGGCATCCGGGCGGTGGTTGTCAGGTCGGCGCCCCGGCGACTGAACCGGGGATCGGGCTGCACTCTCACGATCAAGAACAGATCCGCCGACCCCGCGGTGGTTGGTCCGGTGCCCCCGGCGCCCCGAATGCGCACCTTGGAGCCGGTGTTCACCCCGGGCGGGATCGTGACCTCGAGGTGCCGGCCCCCGAAATCGACCCGGCGCCGGGTACCAGTGAAGGCCTCCTGGAGACTCACCTCCACCGGATGCTCAACCCGGCGGCGCCGGGGGCTCCGCGGCCGCCGTACCTCGCCGCCGGCGTGGCCGAAGAGGGCCTCGGAGAAATCGGAGAAACCCCCAGCGGCGCACAGGACCTGCAGTGTCTCCCCCAGG
>CAZXNP010000136.1:0-5984 GCA_964642035.1 uncultured Anaerolineales bacterium
GGACCGATGCAGCGCGGGCCGAATGCCGAAGGGGCTTTTCGGCCGGCCCCCTAGGGCCCTGCCAGGGAGACGATCACGAGGCCAGCATCACCAGCCACGAAGGCCAGGTTGTCACGGACAGCCAGTCCGAAGGAACGGCCCACGAGGTCGATCGAGGCTGACTTCGCGGGGTTGCCAGGATCGGTTACGTCCACCACGTCGAGGCCCCGGTAGCTCGTGACGTAAGCCCGGCCGTCCTGCACAACCACGGCCTGAAGCGAGGACTGCAGGTCCAAGCTGCCCTGGAGAACCGGCACCGCTGGGTTGGAAACGTCGGCCACGTGGAAGGAGCCGCCATCGTCGGCGACGAAGGCCCGGGCCCCCGCCACGGCCACGGCCACCACGGGCCGCGTCAAGGAAAGTGTCCCCACCACGGCTGGGGCCACCGGATCGGTGGCGGAGATCACCAGGAGCCCCCCGTCGCGATCCGCCACGAGAACGAGGGATCCGGAAACTGCAACATCGGCGGGGGAGCCTGGTGTTTTCAGGGTGCCCAGGGCCACGGGGGTGTCCGGGTTGGACACGTCGGCAATGAGCAGACCCGCGAAGAAATCCGACAAGAAGGCGCGGCCCGAAGCCACCGCCATGGCGGTGAAGCTCCCAGCCACGGCGGCCCGACCCCGCTCAACCGGCGCCGCTGGGGCCGCGAGGTCGATAACTTGCAGCCCTCGAGAACCGTCGGCGGCATAGGCGAAGGTGCCCTGGGATGCAAGGCCATCGGTGCGCTTGAGGGCGGCGATGGACGAAACCACAGCGGGCTCCCGCGGATCGCTGACATCTATGACCGTCACCGGAGCCAGGTTGTTGGCCAACACCGCGGCATCTCCCACCAGGGCCACGTCCACGCTACGCCCCGGGGCGGCGAAGCCCCCAGCTTCGGCCGGGCTCGTGGCGTCCGCCACGTCGATGACCCGCAGTCCTCCGGGGCCATCGGCAAGGTAGGCGAGCCCGCCGGCCACCACAACATCTCGAGCAGCTGCCCCGGCCGTGGCCGCCGTTCCAGAGAGGGCCGGAGCCGTCGGATCCGTGATGTCCACCGTGTGCAGGCCTTGGAAGCCCCGGGCCACGTAGGCCACACTGCCCTGGACTGCCACGGCCGATGACCGGGCGCGATCCAGGGCCAGGGCACCAACGGGGGCAGGCGCGGCCGGGTCGGCGACGTCCACCACCGTCAGGCCATCGTCGCCCGCAACGAAGGCCGTGTCGCCAGCGAGGGCCACTCCTTGGGACCGATTAACCTCAAGGCGTGCCACCTCGGCGGGGACTGCCGGGTCAGCCACGTTCACCAAGATCAGCTCGGAAGTGGTCAGGACCGCGGCCAAGCCCCTGGCCACGGCCAGGTCCACGGCGGTGCGGCCTAGGGACAGGCTACCGAGGACGGCCGGCGCCGTGGAGTCCGCGACGTCGACCGCGAAGAGTCGGCTACCCGCCACCAACCAGGCGATTTGACCCTCGAGGCGCACCTGCCGGGCATACTGCCCAAGCAAGCTAACGGTGCCCGCTTCAGCCACGAAGGATGGGTCGTTGGCGTCTCCGATCCACAGGCCCGCCGGCCCAACCGCAGCGTACACCATACCCCCGGCGGCAGACACCCCACCCACGATTCCCGGCAGCATGTCCGTTCGCCCCAAGGGAGACGGGGCGGCGGGGTCATCCACGTCGATGGCGTAGACCCGCGGCCCGATGCCGAGAAACGCCACGCCGCCGGCGAATGCCACTCCCGTGGACTCGCCCCCCTCCTGACCCAAGACTCGCAATTCGCCCGTGGGCGCCGTCGGGCTGTCCGTGGGGATGGGGCCCGGGGCCGTGGCCGTGGCAGCCGGTGTGGGCGGCGCCGTGGCCGTTGCAGTCGGCCCAACCACAACATTGTGGCGCATCACAAGGGGCAAGTAGAGGGGCGAGGGTGGCCGCGGCGCCGGCGTGCTGGTGGCGGCCCGGGTGGCCACGAGGGTGGTGGTCGGGGTTGGGGAGACCGCGGCCGGTGTCACCGACGCCGTCGCCGTGGCGGCGATTTCGGTGGGCGTTGGGCTGGCCGACGGCGAGGCCGTGGCCGTCGTCGACGCGGTGGCAGTGGCGGTGGTCGTGGCGGTGGCCGTGCCGGGGAAACTCACGTTGAGGGCCCGAGTGTCCCGCAACGTCACCTGGTTGTCCGGGGTACCGCCCTGAAACACAGCCCGCTCCAGGTCGCCATCCCAGGCCGCCGCATGAAAGAAGCGGGTCAAGGGCCCGGTGTGGACAACTCCGGTCCGGGTCCACACGGGCCGGGTCCCCGTGAGGTCCAAGACCGACAGATCCTGCAGGAAGGAGTTGCTGCCCTGGAATCCCCCCTGAACCCAGAGGAGACCACGCTGGGGGTCAAAGGCGGCCCCCATGAAAGCCCGGGGCAACGACGGTGTGGTAGGGGTCAGGCGCATCCAGGTTGTGGCCCCGGGAAGGCCGCCTGCGATGTCCAGAACGCGGATCTCCCCCGTAGTGGAGTTGCTCTCCGGATTCGTGAAGCCGCCGTATGCCACCAGGCGGTCCTTATCGGCCTGGTACACAAGGGCGTGGCCGGCCCGGGGAGACAGCCCAGCTCCCGCCAGGCGCTGCCAGCGCATTGGCTCCTCGCCCATGACGAGGGCGAAACTGTCGCCCCTCAGGTCATCGAAGTCCTCCCCAAACCCCCCGGAGATCACCATGGCCTGTTGGTCCGGCACCATCACCGCCGCGTGGAGGAATCGGCGGGTGCCGTTCCCGGGGACGCTCACTCGGGACCACGCGGGGTGCTCCGGGTCGCTTATGTCGAAGAACCAGACGTCGTTGCCGTTTGCCGGCTGGGTGGCGCTACCGCGACGATCGACCAGGCCGCCATAGACCACGAGGCGTCGAGCCGCCTCGTCGAGGAGCACCGAGTGAAAAGCCAGTGGCGGTGGCTTGAGACCGGAGATGGCCACGAGCTTCCATCGTGGGTCGGCCTGGGCCAGGTCGAGGCGGTAGACGCTGTTGTGGTACTTGTTGGAGCTAACGTTGGCCTCGACGCCCCCGAAGCTCCAAAGCGATTGGGTGGCGGAGTCATACACCATGCCGTGGCCCGCCCTGTCAGGGCCGTCGGGCAGGCGCTCCCACTCCACCTCGGTCTCGATCCGTGGTGCCCCCGCCGGGAGTCGGGAAACTGCCCCCGCGGCACTGTGCCCCCTCGGCACAAGGGTCAATATAGCTGCGAGAACTGGGACAAGGATCGCCGGTGCGGCCGGCAGGCACGGTCGCGCCATGGTGACTATCTCCAATATGGGTGTGAACCGCCCATGCTACCGGCCGCCAGCCCAGGAAGGCAAGTCCCGGCCCGCGTCCCACCGAATCAGTGGTATGGCAGGGCGGCTACTCCGCCGCGAGGTCTCCGGCCCCGACCCGGGCAATCAAGCTGGCGAGCATGGCGGTCCGGGGCACCAAGGTGTCGGCCAGCACGTACTCCTGGCGACTGTGGGTGCCGCCGCCAACGGGTCCCAGGCCGTCCAGCACCGGCAGACCCACCGCGGCCAGGAGATTGCCGTCGCTCCCACCCCCCGTCTTTTCCTCACCCACGTCGAAGCCCAGGCGGAGGGCGCATTCTCGAGCCAGTTCGAACAGACGAGCCGTGGCCGCCGTCCGGGGCATGGGTGGCCGCGTCGGACCGCCCTCCACCGTTGTCTTGGTGCCGGGCACCCGACGCGACGGATTCTCCAGCGCGGCCTCCACCGCCGCCACCAGGGCCGCCATGGCCTCAGCCGAAGGTGCCCGGCCATCCACCGTCATTCGGGCCCGGGGGGGCACCATGTTGGCCGCTTCCCCAGCCCGGGCAGTGCCCATCACCAGGGTCGCCCCCGGGACGGCGTCCTTGATGGCCTCCAGATCCAAGACGTGGTGGGCCAGCTGTACCAAGGCGCTGGCCCCCCGCTCGGGCTCCACACCGGCGTGGGCGCCCCGCCCCATCACCGCCACCCTCCAAAAGGCGCCGCCCTTGCGGGCCGTGACCAGGTTGCCGTTGGCCCGGGCCGGTTCCAGGACCAGGGCCGCGTCGAAACCGGGCGCCAGGCCCCTCAGCCACGACTCCGACTCCGTCGACCCGACCTCCTCGTCGCTGACCACGGCCATCGCCACCTGGCCCCAGGTGTCCCCCTCGTGGGCCCGCAGAGCCGCCATGGCGTACAGGGCCGCCAGAAGGCCAGCTTTCATGTCGCACACCCCTGGGCCCAGCAGACGGTTGCCATCCCTCGGGTCTGGACCGAAGGGCATGGCAGCGGCGGTGCCCGGCGGGAACACCGTGTCGGCGTGGCCACACAGGAGCACGCGCCCCGGGGCACCGCCGGTCCAGCGCCCGATTAGCCTGTCACCGTGGCGATGGCCGGGTAGCCGCTCCACCGTGGCGCCGAGATTGGCCAGCCGGCTTGCCAACCAGTCGACGACCCGATTGACCCCCGCCCGATCTCGAGTGCCGGAGTCGATGGCCACCAACTCCGCCAGATCTTGCAGGTAATCGGGCCGCCGCGCCTCCAACCAGGTGAGCATCGGTTCCTGCCCCTCAGACATTTGCCCTCCATCGTCGGCGGTGTTGGGGGCAGCATACCACCACGACCCACCATGTGGTCCCCGAAGGGGAACCCTTCACCCCCCGACGACGTTGGGCCCACACTGATCGTGCCTGCCCGGTATCAGCCTCGATGCGATGCCGGGCACCTGGACCCCAAATGGTCAATCCGGAGGAGAAACGCAACATGGATCCCAATCGCCGAACCGCCCTGCTTGCGGCCGTGGCCCTCCTGGCGGCGACGACCGTCAGCGCCGCCTGCGGCGCCGCCTCGAGCCACCAAGCAAAAGAGGATGCTGCCAACAGCGACGAATCCGCTGCCCTCGAAGCCGACCGAAGCCTAAGATCGGCCTCTGAAGATCGCGCACGTGACTTGTCAAGGTCGGACTACCTAGCACCGGCGGCCGGGGCGCCAGGGGAGCCCGCGGGTCAAGTGGCGCCGCCGGTGACGGGAAGCGGCGAAGCGGTCGCGGCGATAGCCACGGCCCTGCCTCTGCAGATTTCGTTCCCGGGTGAGTCCAGCCGCAAGATCATCAAGGATGGCGATATCACGCTGGAGGTCGACAGCGTCCAGGGGGCCTTGAGCCGCGTGGGGGCACTGGCCGCCGGAGCCGGGGGCTACGTCCTCAAGACTAGCACCGACTTCGGCGACGGCCGCCGCGCCCAGGCCACTGTCACCATGGCGGTGCCATCCCTTCGCTTCGAGGAGACCTTGGAGCGGATCCGGGGCATCGGCGAGGTGATGTCCGAGTCTAGCACCGGCTCGGACGTGAGCCAGGAGTACGTGGACCTGCAAAGTGAGATCGCCAACCTCGAGGCCACCCAAGCCCGGGTGCGGTCCTTCCTGGATCAAGCCACGACCGTGGAGGAGGCCCTCCGGGTCAACGCTCGCCTGACGGAAATCGAGGGCCAGATCAGCCAACGAAAAGGGCGGCTGCAGTTCCTCGAACAGCGCGCGGCCTTCTCCACGATCACCGTCACCCTCGTGCAGGTACCACCCGACGCCACGCCAACTCCCACCGCCACCCCCACCCCACGGCCGGCCTGGAATCCGCAAGAGACCGCCGGGGACGCGATCCAAACCCTGACCATCGTCCTGCAGGGACTGGCCACGGCGGCCATTTGGCTAGCCATCGTGTTCGTGCCCTTGGGTCTACCGGTGGCGGCGGTCGCCTGGCGCCTCAGGGAGCGGCGGCACAACGGCGGCCTGGGCGACGGGGAGGACTAAGGAGCCTGGAGGCCCTGGTCGGGGCCGGACTTCAGCCTTGGGCGGTGTCTGGCGGGGAGCCTCGGTTCCCCGCCCCCCGCCGCCGGTACCGGCGGCGGTGGGGCCGGGGGGCGGCGGGGGGGGCGCCCGCGTCGTGGGGCCGCCGCCCCGCGCCCGCCCCCCCGCGGACACGCA
>CAZXNP010000137.1:0-5955 GCA_964642035.1 uncultured Anaerolineales bacterium
GTCCCGCGCAGCGCGGCCCTCGGTGCAAAAAGGGGTTCTCGGCCGGCCCCCTAGGGGCCGGCCACCCATCCAGTCTGCTGCAGGGTCAGGGTGGGCGCCGCGCCATCGTGGCAGGCCTGGCACCCGGGCGACCGCTGGTCCAGCTGTGGGTGGCAACCCACGCACGTTGCCATGGGCGCGGCCGGCTCTGACACGTGAAATGACGGTTGGTAGTGGCAGTCCGCGCATTCGACACCGACATCCGCGTGCACCGCATGGGCCGGGGTGTGTCCCGACCCCGGCCCCCGCACCTGATACAGCACCTCCGGCAGCGTGGACGCGGGGTGGCACTCGGCGCAGGCGTCGGAGAAGGCCGTACCCCGAATAATGGCCCCCGACCGCCGGCCCGTGGCCAAGGCCCACAGATACCGGGTGGCCGACAGGTGGGCGCGGGCCTCATTCACCCGCCCCGGCTCGCTATGGCAGCTGATGCACCCAACGGCGTCGGCATGGGCCGACCGGCGCCACGTGACGTACCGCGTCTCCATCAGATGGCAGCTGCGGCAGAAGGACGGCCGGGCCGTGTACGACATGGCCCCCGCCACCCCGAGGCCGACTATCGCCGCCAGGACCACAAGGGCCGTGCCGAGGCCAAGGGCCGAGCGATGCATGGTCGCCACTCCTTTCCTGCCAGGCGGACCTCCGTAACCTTCACTCAGCTCGGGCCGATGGCCTCCTCTGGAACCGACTTCACCGGGAATCGGCCCCTCAGGCCTTCGTCCATGGCCTTCTGCAACTCGGCCGGGCTGTCAGACTTGTGGGTATGGCACAGATTGCACGAGTTGGGCTGCACCGACGGATCGCCATCGCCGAGCTCGACGGTCGTGGACGGCCGAATCACCGTGAAGCGATGGCTGCGCTCATCGCCCCGCGTTGCGCTCTTCCCCGTCGGCGGCATGTGGCAGCCGATGCAGTTGGAATGCTGAGGAGCGTTGAGGATTGGGGCGTGGCCCGTCACCGAGTCGGTGCTCACCGTGCTGTGGCAACCCACGCACAGGCTGTTGGGCGCCAGGCGCGTCTGGAACTTCGTCGTCGACTCGTGGACCGTGTGACAGTCGACGCAGGTCACGCCGGCCTTCGCGTGGACCGACGTCTTCCACTCGATGTGCTGCTGGCGATGCTGCTTGATGCTGCCGTCGGGCCACCATGCCTTGCCGTTGTCGTAGGGAACAGGCAAGAAGTTCTTCGCCGAGATGACGTCCCCGGGGAGGTAGTCCACCGGGTTCGACCAGTTGCCGTCGGGGGACTTGCCGCGGGTGTGGCACTGACCACAAGTGTCCGCCGACCTCATGGCCGGCAGCTTGGCGGGATTGACGATTGTCTGGGCTCGGAGCTCTCCGGGAGCCGTAGCGTGCTGACTTCCGGGACCATGGCAGGCCTCGCAGCCAATGCTGAGCTCAGCCCACGGCTCCGAGGCCGGGTCCTCCAGATCGAGGGCGGCCGCATCGAAGCCCGTAACGTGACACGTGGCACACTCCTTGCGCCAGTCCCGGTCCTCCCACCCGTCGGCGTGGTACGGGGCCCACTGCTCCGTCGCGTAATTCCATTGGGCCGGCCGGATCCGCCATGAGGCGTCCACGTAGCGCTGCTTCCACTGGACGCCGTGGGTGAGGCGCGCCACCTCAGGCCCAAATGCCTCGATCCCATCCGGGAAGGGCACTGTGAAATCGCCCTGCACGGCCCGGGGGTGATCGCCCACGTTCTGAATCACCTGGCTGTGCAGCGTCGTCTGCCACGTAGCGTAGATGCGATCGTGGCACTCGGCGCAGGCCGCTGAGCCCACGTAGGTGGCCTCGGCCGTCGGGTCGAACTTCGGCTGGCTCTGACAACCGACCAGGGCAAAGGCCGTGCCGAGCACAGCCGCCACGCCGACTCTCATTGGCACGTCATGACACCGCGGAGTCATCACTAGTTGCTCCCCTTGTGGCACGGTAGCAGCCGGCAGTCTAACACTGCTCGGGGGCACCAAGAATCGGGGAATCCCCGGCGGCCTGTCGGGGAAAGCCCTCTACTTCGAGGCCTAGGAGTCCGGCCCCCAGCGGGTCAGGGCCGGCGATGGAGCTCGATGAGTCCCTGACGGAGAGCCACGGTGGTGGCCTCGGTTCGCGACGCCACCCCAAGCTTGTCGTAGATGTGGGACAGATGGGCCTGGACCGTGCGCTCGCTGATGCCCAGGCTGTGGCCGATCTGGCGATTCGTCAGCCCTTCGGCTGCCCGGAGGAGCACTTCCTTTTCCCGGCCGGTGAGGCGTGCGTCGGAGTCCTGGGTCTCGCCTCGAGCCCGGCGCAGGAGGGCCTCGGTGACTGCCGGGTCGAAAACCGACCGGCCGGCAGCCACGGCCCTGATCGCGCCCAACAGCTGCTGGTCTGTGGCGCTCTTCAGCAGATATCCCCGCCCTCCGGCCTCGGCAATGGCGGTGACATAGGCGTCATCGTCGTGGGCGGTCAGGGCGATGATGCCCGCGTCCGGGCACAGCCGGCGGAGCTCCACTGCCACGTCAAGGCCGCTCGAGTCAGGCAGATTCAAGTCGAGGAGCACGACGTCAGGGCACGCAGCGGCGCAGTAGTCGAGGGCTTCGCGCCCCGTGCTGAGATCCGCCAACACAGCGACGTCGTCGTGGCCCGTCAAGGCATTTCGCGTTCCCTGGCGGTACAATGGATGATCGTCCACAATCAGGACGCCGATGGTGGCCACGACGCCCAGTATACCCGCCCCGCTGAACAGCCCCCAGCAGGGCCAAGCGCCAGGAGGAGATCGCGGCCGTCGTCGCCCGGGGCCGAATGTCGCTCCGCCGAATGGCTTAGGGCCCGACCCGCCGATCCGACGATGGCGGCGGGCCGCGCCTTCGGCTACGGTGAAACCTCAAAACCCAGGAGTCGGGAAGACTTCAACGCTAGGAGGAGCCCTGTGAAACGCCCAAGCCTCATCGCTCTGTGCCTGCTGGCGCCGGCCTTGATTGCCGGTTGCCGGCGCCCCGACGTCGACACCAGCGGTCAGGTCGACACGGCTGCCCCGGAAACGCGCGAGGCCAGTGGCGGGTCAGGCCCGGCAGCCGGCGGCAACGTCGACGAGATCGCAGCCGCCCGCAACCTCTCGCCCGATGATGTAATGGCGGCCGTGAAGACCTTTGTCCCCTCCGGCCGCCCCGACGACTACGTCATGTTCGCCTCTGGCGGCCATAGCGGCCAGATGCTAGTTATCGGCATGCCGTCGATGCGCCTGCTCAAGGTCATCGGCGTGTTCACCCCCGAGCCGTGGCAGGGCTGGGGCTTCGGCGCCGCCGGTACCGAGGCAGTGCTGGACAGCGGCAACATCCGTGGCCGCGAAGTGCGCTGGGCCGACACTCATCACCCGGCCCTGTCAGAGACCGAAGGCGACTATGACGGCCAGTTCGTCTTCATCAACGACAAGGCCAACGCCCGGATCGCCGTGGTGGATCTGCGGGACTTCGAGACGAAGCAGATAGTAAAGAACCCCGTCTCCGACATAGATCACGGCGGCACAATGGTGACCCCCAATACCGAGTGGGTCATCGAGGGCGGTCAGTACGCAGAACCCTTGGGCGGCGAGTACGCCCCCCTCGATGAGTACGAAACCAAGTACCGCGGCCACATCACCTTCTGGAAGTTCGATCGCAGTCAAGGCCGCATCGATCCGTCCCGGTCCTTCGCCATGGAGGTGCCGCCGTACTGGCAGGACCTATGCGACGCGGGCAAGCTCGTAAGCGAAGGATGGGTCGTCTGCAACAGCTTCAACTCCGAGATGGCAACGGGCGTGAACGGCGATGAGGGTGAGCCCTTCGAGGCCGGCGCATCCCAAGACGACTTCGACTTCTTGCACATCATCGACCTCAAGGCCGCCACGGCGGCCGTCGATGCCGGCAAGACCGTCGAGATCAACGGGTTCAAGGTGCTCCCCCTCCAGACCAGCATTGACGACCACATTCTGTACTTCGCCCCTGAGCCCAAGAGCCCCCACGGGGCCGACATCGCCCCCAAGGGCGACTACATCGTGGTCAGCGGAAAACTCGATCCCCATGTGACGATCTACAGCTTTGAGAAGATCATGGCCGCCATCGACGCTGGCGAGTGGACCGCGGACCCCTTCGGCGTGCCGATTCTGCCCTTCGACGACGTCGTTGAGGCTCAAGTCGAGGTGGGCCTCGGGCCGCTGCACACTCAGTTCGACAACTCAGGCCACGGCTACACTAGCCTGTTCCTCGACAGCGCAGTGGCCCGCTGGACCCTCGGACCGGAGTACGTCACCAACGGCGAGGCGCCGTGGACGCTGATAACAACTACTCCTGTGCACTACAATGTCGGCCACGTTGCCGCTGCCGAGGGCGACACCGTTAGCCCCGACGGCACCTACCTCGTCTCGCTGAACAAGTGGGCCATCGATCGCTTCCAAAACGTCGGCCCCCTACTGCCCCAGAACCTGCAGCTAATCGACATCTCCCAACCGGGTACCACGATGCCCGTGATCTACGACATGCCCGTCGGCATCGGCGAGCCCCACTACGCCCAGATCATCAAGGCCGACAAGCTGTCGCCATGGCAGGTCTACCCCGAGGTCGGGTGGGATCCAGCGGCCCAAAGCCCTGCAGAGGGCGCCGTCGCTCTCGGGGATGAGAAGGTGGAACGGAATGGCGACAAGGTCGAGGTCTGGATGACAGCCATCCGGAGTCACTTTACGCCAGAACGGATCGAGCTCAAGGAGGGGGATGACGTCACACTGCACATCACAAACGTGGAGACGACCTACGACGCCACCCACGGCTTCGCGATCCCCGTGTACGGCGTCAACCTGAGCCTCGAGCCCGGGGAGACGGAAACTGTACACTTCACCGCCGACACGACCGGTGTCTTCTCCTACTACTGCACCGAGTTCTGCTCGGCGCTGCACCTGGAGATGACCGGTTACATGTTAGTCGAGCCGCAGTAGCATTCGGCGGGGGCGGGGGGGCGTCGGCGCGCCCCCCGCCCCCGCGCACGACCGGACTCCCACCCGGGCCGCGCCAGATCAGATGCAGGGGCCGCTGGCCCCGTGAACGGAAGGAGTGCCTGCGCATGAGTGAACCCGCAAAGTACGCCGACACCGCCCGGGAGGATCACCTGGCGTTCATTCGCCGCGTGGTGAGGCAACCGGGTTTCACCACGTCCACGGCCCTCTTGATCGGAGGCGCCGCAATGCTGGTGGCGTCGATCTTCTTGCCGTACTGGAGCATGCGTTTGGAGGCGCCCCAGTACCCCCAGGGGCTCCATGTCACTGTTTTCATAGATCACATTCAAGGCGACATTAGCGAGATTGACGGCCTGAATCACTATATTGGAATGGCCTCCCTAAGGGACGCGGCCCGGATCGAGCGAGAGCTGGCCCCAATTGCCATGGGCGCCGTCGTGCTGCTGATAGGGGCCACCGCGTTCATCCATCGCAAGTGGTTCGCGCCCCTTACGCTGCCCGCCGTTTTGTTGCCCGTGGTCTTCCTTGGCGACATGTACTTCTGGTTGCGGCGCTACGGCCAGAACCTCGACCCCCGGGCGGCACTCTCCAATGCGATCAAGCCCTTCACCCCGACGGTAATCGGCCGCGGGGAAATCGGGCAGTTCGCCACCGTCGCAACCCTACGCGCGGGATTCTGGCTCGCAGTGGCGTCGTCAATCCTGATCATGGCGGGCCTCCACTTCCGGAGGCAGGCTCGTCTGGCGGCGGAGCGGGAAAGGCAGCCCGTTTGAGGCGCGCCGGCTTCATCGCCGGCGCCCTGGTGTTGGCAGCTACCGCCGGGGCCCAGAGGGCAGCGGCCACCGGCGGGCCCAGGGGGGCGGGCGAAAAGGCCCCTCGGCACTCGCCCCGCGCGGCGGCACGCAATCCCCGCGTCGTCGCGACCCGCCCCCGCGCACATGACCAGACTGGCAA